>NZ_JBOBDQ010000013.1:0-109834 GCF_050586565.1 Pseudomonas sp. WC1 | reverse complement strand
GGGGCCAGACGGAAAACCATAGCGGGTTGAGCGGACGCTATCGCCGGCAAGCCGGCTCCCACAGGGATAGCGTTGGCCTGTATAGGCAACCGCCGAATCGATGGTTTAGAGTGCGTGCCTGCGTCGTAAAAAGGACAGGCGTCATGACCAATAACAACCAGCAATTCGCCAGCGACAACTATTCCGGCATCTGCCCCGAAGCCTGGGCCGCGATGGAAAAGGCCAACCAGGGTCACGAACGCGCCTACGGCGACGACCAGTGGACCGAACGCGCCTCGGAGTACTTCCGCAAGCTGTTCGAGACCGACTGCGAAGTGTTCTTCGCCTTCAACGGCACCGCCGCCAACTCACTGGCCCTGGCCTCGCTGTGCCAGAGCTACCACAGCGTGATCTGCTCCGAGACCGCCCACGTCGAGACCGACGAATGCGGTGCGCCGGAGTTCTTTTCCAACGGCTCCAAGCTGCTCACCGCGCCTAGCGTCAACGGCAAGCTCACCCCCGAGTCAATCCGCGAAGTGGCGCTCAAGCGCCAGGACATCCACTACCCCAAGCCGCGGGTGGTGACCCTTACCCAGGCCACCGAAGTGGGCACCGTCTACCGCCCCGACGAGCTCAAGGCGATCAGCGCCACCTGCAAGGAACTGGGCCTGAACCTGCATATGGACGGCGCGCGCTTCACCAATGCCTGCGCGTTCCTCGGCTGTTCGCCGGCCGAGCTGACCTGGAAGGCTGGCGTCGATGTGCTTTGCTTCGGTGGCACCAAGAACGGCATGGCGGTGGGCGAGGCGATCCTGTTCTTCAACCGCGACCTGGCCGAAGACTTCGACTACCGCTGCAAGCAGGCCGGGCAGCTGGCGTCGAAGATGCGCTTCTTGTCGGCGCCGTGGGTCGGGCTGCTCGAAGACGGCGCGTGGATGCGCCATGGCCAGCACGCCAACCACTGCGCGCAGTTGCTCGCATCGCTGGTGAGTGACCTGCCGGGGGTGGAGCTGATGTTCCCGGTTGAGGCCAACGGGGTGTTCCTGCAGATGCCGGAACCTGCGCTGGAGGCGCTGCGCAACAAAGGCTGGCGTTTCTATACCTTCATCGGTAGCGGTGGTGCGCGGTTCATGTGCTCGTGGGATACCCAGGAATCTCGCGTGCGGGAGTTGGCGGCGGATATCCGCGGTATCTTCAACGCCTGACAGGCCGCCATCGCCGGCAAGCCGGCTCCCACAGGATTAAGCGATCACCTGTGGGAGCCGGCTTGCCGGCGAAACGAGCGCAAAGCGCTCGCCTGCGATTCAAAGGCGGAAGCCACCCATCTGCCGCGCCAGGTCATCGGCCAAACCACGCAGCGCCTGGCACTCCTCGCGGCAATCCTGCACCTCGGCGGCCGTCTGCCGCGCCAGGTCGGAAATGCCCTGGACCGTCCGGTTGATCTCCTCGGTCACCGCCGACTGTTCCTCGGTGGCGGTGGCCACCTGCTCGTTCATGCCGCTGATGCGCTCGACCTGATCGGTAATCGCGCCGAGCGAGGTCCCGGTGCGCTGGCTCGACTCGACACCGTTGCCGGTGGCCGTTTGCCCGGCCTGCATCGACGCCACCGCCGTGCCGGCGCCCTGCTTGAGACGCTGGATCATCTGCTGCACTTCGTCGGTGGACACCTGGGTGCGTCGCGCCAAGGTGCGTACTTCATCGGCGACAACCGCGAAGCCTCGCCCCATCTCGCCGGCCCGCGCCGCCTCGATGGCGGCGTTGAGCGCCAGCAGGTTGGTCTGCTCGGAGATGCTGCGGATCACCGCCAGCACTTCATCGATCGAGGCAACCTCGTCGGCCAGCTGGGTCACGGCCTCGGCAGCGCGGCCAATCTCCCCGGACATGCCCTCGATGTTGTGGATGGAGCGGCGCACCACTTCCCGCGCCTGCAGCGCTTCATCCCGCGCCGATTGCGAGGCGTGGGCGGCGGAGCCGGCATTCTGGGCGATATCCTGCACGGTCAGGCCCATCTCGTGCACGGCGGTGGCGACCATCTCGGTCATTTCCTGCTGGCGGCCCGAGCGCTCGGCGGTGTTGTCCACCACCTGGGTCACCTGCTCCACCGACCGGTGCAGGCGCTCGGTGGTGCGCAGCACTTCACCAATCAGGCCGCGCTGGCTGTCGAGGAAGCGGTTGAAGCCCCGGGCCAGGTCGCCCAGTTCGTCCTGGCGCGCATCATCCAGGCGATGGCTGAGGTCGCCCGCGCCACCGCCGATCTGCACCAGCGCCGCGGTGACCTGGCGGATCGGCCGCACCAACCCGCGCGCCAGCAGCACCACCAGCAACAACGAGATCAGCGCCACGCCGCCACCAATCAGGCAGGTCTGCCAGATAGCCTGGCGCGCCTGGGCGTAGATCTCGGCTTCCGGCACTTCGGCCACCAGCGTCCAGTTCAGGTCGCGCAAGGGCAAGCCCAAGGCCAGGTAGTCCTCGCCATCACGTTGGAAACGGCTGCTGCGCAGGCCCTCGCCGCCCACCAGCACAGCCTTCGCCGACTCGACGTCCAGTTGCTCGGCAAGTTGACGCTTGCCGCTGAACTGCTGGTCGGGATGGACCTGGATCAGCCCGTCGTTGCGCACCAGGAACACCTTGCCGTGCTCGCCGAAGCTGAAGTCGTGGATCAGCTTGGACAGCTCGGTCATGCGCAGGCCCATGCCTGCCACGCCCACCAGCTGGCCGGCCTTTTCCACGCGATAGTCGATGAACAGCGCCAGCTCCCCCGTGGAGCCATCGATGTCGATGTTCAGCATGCGTTCGGCGCCGCTGTCGATGTAGCCGTAGAACCAGTTGTCCTTGGGGTTGGCGCGGCTGAGGGTGCGGTCCAGGCCTTTTTCGTTGTAGTAGTTGCCGCTCACCGTGGAGGCGAACAGGGTGGTAAAGGCGTGGTTGCGCTGCTTGGCGGCGTCGAGGTACTCGATGAACGCCGGCAGCGCGGCGGGATCTTCACCGGCAGCCAGCCAGTCGCGCAGGAGGGTGTTGCCGGCGATATCCGCGGCTGCCACCAGCGGGCGGCCGAGCATGCGTTCGATATCGTTGCGGATGGCTTCGATGCTGGCCGGCAAGGCCGTATCCACCAGGTAGCGCTCGGTAAGGCGGTTGAGCGCCACCGTGTAGATCGCCACCACCACCAGGATGCTCGCCAACAGGGCGGCGCCCATGCTTGCAATCAGTTGCCACTGGATACTCCGCCGCCAGATGCGCATGTTCCACTCCCCGATAATTATTGTTTTTCGGGAAGTGTATACACTTAAGTATCCAGTTGTTCCAGTGATCCGCGACACAACGGCCGCCCTAGTCGCGGGGCAAGCCTGCTACCAGTCGCCGCGCGATGGCGTCAGTCAGACGTCGGAGACGGCCTTGCTGATGGCATCGACCGTGGCGTCGATCTGCGCCTGGGTGCGCTCGAGGGTGCGGTCGTGCTCGCGCTGCAGTTCGATCTGCCTGGAGCACAGGTTCAGGGCGGCCAGCACCAGCAGCTTGTCGCCGATCAGGGTCGGGTAGCTGCGCTTGGTCTCGGCCAGGGCGACATTGAGCATGCGCACGGCTTGGTTCAGGGTTTCTTCCTGGCCCTCGGGAGCCTTCAGCGAATAGTCGTTGCCCAGGATCGACACGACATTGACCGGCTGCGCTTGCAGTCTCATGCGTTCACGACACCCGCGCTGGCGCGCTCGACCAAGGCCTGGATGCGCGCGGCGGTGGCGCCGTGCTTCTCTTCCTGCTCCATCAGCGACAACTGCAGGCTGTCGTTCTCTTCCTTGGCCTGGGCCAGTTCCTGGCTGAGGTTGGCGTTCTGTTCGGCCAGCTGTGCGTTCTTGTGCATCAGGTCGCTGACCAGTTGCTCGAGTTGATTCAGGGAAGTTTCCAACATGCGTCTATCTCGGTTGTTGCAAAGGGCGCACACGATAAGGAAAAACTGCCGCCCCCGCCATTAAATATCGGATTCAAAAGGTGTTTGCCGGGTTCAGGTTGACCCAGGATCGGCTCCCTTGTTCCGACCTGGATCAACCGCTGGTCAGGAAAATAGTTAGCTGCCTCACAATTTCATCAAGTCAGCCTAAAGACTGGCCGGTCACGACCGATAGGCAGGCAGGTCTTCTTCCGTCGCATGGATCGCGGCACCTCTTCTGCCTTGGAAACCGCCTCCATGTCCTTACGCAATATGAATATCGCGCCCCGCGCGTTGCTCGGGTTCGCCGTGATCGGTGTGCTGATGCTCGGCCTGGGTATCTTCTCGCTGATCCAGATGGGCAACATCCGCCAGGCCGGCGTGACCATCGAAGAAGTCAGCGTGCCCAGCATCAAGACCCTCGACGAGCTTACCGCGCTGAACCTGCGCCTGCGCACCCTCTCCTACCGCCTGCTGCTCAACCGCGAGCCGGCCACCCAGCAAGACACCCTGCGCCTGCTGGACGAGCGCAACGCGCAGATCGACAAGGCGCGCCGCGCCTATGAGCCGCTGGTGACCGCCGCCGATGAGAAGGCCGCATTCGACCAGTACGGCCTGCTGCTCAACCAATACCGCCAGCTCGAGGCGCGCATGCGCAGCCTGAGCCAGGCCGGCGACCTCGATGCCCTGCGTGACCTGCTCAACCGCGACCTGCTGGACAACTCCGAACAGATCAACAAGATCATGGACACCCTGGTGCGCATCAACACTGACCAGACCAGCGCCACCAATGCCCAGGCCGCCGACCAGTACAGCGGCGCCTTCGGCCTGGTCATCAGCCTGCTGGTGGCCGCCACAGTGCTGACCCTGCTGTTCGCCTTCCTGCTTACCCGCAGTATCGTCAAGCCCATCGACGAAGCGCTGCAGGCCGCCGAGCAGATCGCCGAGGGCGACCTGACCCACAGCATTCACGCCGAAGGCACCGACGAGGCGGCGCGGCTGCTCAAGGCCATGGCCAAGATGCAAGACAAGCTGCGCGACACACTGCAGCTGATCGCCGGCTCCGCCACCCAGCTGGCCTCCGCCGCCGAGGAGCTGAACAGCGTCACCGACGAAAGCGCCCGGGGCCTTCAGCAGCAGAACAACGAGATCGAGCAGGCCGCCACGGCCGTCACCGAGATGACCAGTGCGGTCGAGGAAGTGGCGCGCAACGCAGTGAGCACTTCGGAAGCCTCCAGCGAAGCCAGCCGGTCGGCCGGCGATGGCCGCGACCTGGTACTGGAGACCGTGGGCGCCATCGAGCGCATGAGCGGCGATGTGCAGGCCACCGCCAAGCTGATCGCACACCTGGCCGAGCAGTCCCGTGATATCGGCAAGGTACTCGACGTGATCCGCGGCCTGGCCGACCAGACCAACCTGCTGGCGCTCAACGCCGCCATCGAGGCCGCCCGCGCCGGCGAGGCAGGCCGTGGTTTTGCCGTGGTCGCTGACGAGGTGCGTGCCCTGGCTCACCGCACCCAGCAATCCACCAGCGAGATCGAGCGGATGATCGGCAGCATCCAGGGTGGTACCGAGCAGGCCGTGGACTCGATGCGCACCAGCACCGAGCGCGCCGAATCGACCCTGAACATCGCCCGTGGCGCGGGCCTGGCGCTGGACACCATCGCCGGCGCGGTGGCGCAGATCAACGAGCGCAACCTGGTGATCGCCAGCGCCGCCGAGGAGCAGGCCCAGGTGGCCCGCGAGGTGGACCGCAACCTGGTGAACATCAACGACCTGTCGGTGCAGAGCGCCACCGGGGCGCACCAGACCAGCGCGGCGAGTGCCGAGCTATCCCGTCTGGCAGTAGATCTGAACGGGTTGGTGGCGCGGTTCCGCACCTGATCCTCAAACGCATCGCGGGGCAAGCCCGCTCCCACCAGCCTCACTGCGTGGGGGCGGGCTTGCCCCGCGATCGCCTCCGATTGAGGATCAATACTCGATCCGCACATCCCCCTTCGGCACGCTGCAGCACGACAGGATGTAGCCCTCGGCCTCGTCCTCCTCGGTGATCCCGCCGTTGTGCTCCATCTCCACCTCGCCGCCGAGCTTGAGCACCTTGCAGGTGCCGCAGATGCCCATGCCACAGGCCTTGGGGATCATCAACCCGACCTTGGCCGCCGCCGCGTGCACGGTCTCGCCCGGGGCCACGCGAATACTCTTGTCGCTACCGACGAACTCCACCAGGTTGAGGTCGGCTACATCCACTTCCGGCGCATCGGCCGCGGCCTCCGCGTGCTCGACCGCGTCGGCCTTGGCCTCCGGCGGCGTCGCGCCGAACGATTCCTCGTGATAGTTCTTCATGTCGAAGCCGACCGCTTCGAGCATGCGCTTGACCGCGCTCATGTAGGGCGTGGGGCCGCAGCAGAATATGGTGCGCTCGAGGTAGTCCGGGGCGATCAGCTCCATCAACCGCTGGTTGAGGTAACCGCGATAACCCGCCCACGGCTCGCCCAGCCCGTGCTTCTCGCAAATGATATGCAGGCTGAAGTTGGGGATGCGCGAGGCCATCTGCTCCAGCTCACGGTGGTAGATGATGTCTTTCGGCGAGCGGGCGCTGTGCACGAACACCATGTCGACATTGGCGTTGGTGTCGTAGAACCAGCGGGCCATGGACATCACCGGGGTGATGCCGACGCCGCCGGACAGGTACAGCGTCTTGCCGGCCGGGAAGTCGATGGCGTTGAACAGCCCCACCGGCCCGTGCACCGGTAGCTCGGCGCCTTCGTGCATGGTGTCGTGGAGGAAGTTGGAGACCAGCCCGCCCGGCACCCGCTTGACGGTGATCGAGAAGCTGTAAGGCACCGAC
This sequence comes from Pseudomonas sp. WC1, assembly GCF_050586565.1. Taxonomy (NCBI): domain Bacteria; kingdom Pseudomonadati; phylum Pseudomonadota; class Gammaproteobacteria; order Pseudomonadales; family Pseudomonadaceae; genus Pseudomonas; species Pseudomonas sp. WC1. The sequence continues at coordinate 103,082 of NZ_JBOBDQ010000013.1, read as the reverse complement.
GGCGAGCTGGAGATGGTGTACGAACGCATCACCGGCTTGCCTTCGATCTCCAGCTCCAGGGTGACGAACTGCCCGGGCTTGAAGAAGAACATGATCGGCTGGTCGGCCATGAAGCAGAAGGTGCGCACGTCCCAGGTTTCCTGGATGACCTTGACACAACGCACGATGTGGCGGCCATTGGCCCAGGTCTGGGTGGTAACCGGATTGAGGAAGGTATCGGACATGTTCATCTCCAGCAGCCGACTGTCGGCCTTTCTTATGACTCCGATAATGCGCATAGCGCCGTGTACGTACATTCCCATCCGCGACATCGGCGTGCTTATCGCGACCAGCCCCGCGCTACAAGGGCTGGCGCGTCGGAATTCGATGCGGCCATGTCGCCCGTGGATATGGTCCTTTCACTGCCCGGACGCACACTCCTCGGCAAAACAACACGCTGTTCATCCAACGACAGCCTTGCGGCATTACAACAACGATTAGCCACTTCAGCCGGCCGCACGCGGCCACGAGGACCACACGATGGACGTCACCGCAACCCTGAGCCTGGGCGATCCACTGGAACCTGCACGCAAGGCCACCGCCGAGATGCTGCAGACCCGCGAGCGCACCTACTCGCTGCCGCAACCGTTCTACTGCGACGAGCGCCTGTTCCAGATCGACATGCAGGAGATCTTCCACAAGGAGTGGCTGATCGCCGGCATGGTTTGCGAGATCCCGACCAAGGGCAACTACATCACCCTGCAGATCGGCAAGAACCCGATCATCGTGATACGCGGTGCCGAAGGTAAGGTACATGCCTTCCACAACGTCTGCCGCCACCGCGGCTCGCGCCTGTGCGTCAGCGACAAAGGCAAGGTGGCCAAGCTGGTCTGCCACTACCACCAGTGGACCTACGAACTCGATGGCCGCCTGCTGTTCGCCGGCACCGAGATGGGCGCCGACTTCGACATGAACCAGTACGGCCTTAAACCGGTGAACGTGAAGGTGGCCGGGGGCTACATCTTCATCAGCCTGGCCGAGGATCCACCGGCCATCGACGAGTTCCTCGCCACGCTCGATCACTACATGGAACCGTATGACATGGAGAACACCAAGGTGGCGGTGCAGACCACCTTGATGGAAAAGGCCAACTGGAAACTGGTGCTGGAGAACAACCGCGAGTGCTACCACTGCAACGGCTCGCACCCAGAATTGCTGAAGACCCTGCTGGAGTGGGACGACACCAACGATCCCCGCGCCAGCCAGGAATTCAAGGACCACGTCGCCGCCTCCGCCGCCGCCTGGGACGCCGAGAAGATTCCCTACCTGCACAAGAGTCATGGCCTGCGTAACCGCATCGTGCGCATGCCGCTGCTCAAGGGCACCGTGTCGATGACCATGGACGGCAAGGTGGCGTGCAAGAAGCTGATGGGGCGCATCAAGAACCCCGACCTGGGCTCGATGCGCATCCTGCACCTGCCGCATTCGTGGAACCACTGCATGGGCGACCATATGATCGTGTTCACCGTGTGGCCGATCAGCGCGCAGGAAACCATGGTCACCACCAAGTGGCTGGTGCACAAGGACGCGGTGGAGGGGGTGGATTACAACCCTGAGGAGATGCGCAAGGTATGGGATGCCACCAACGACCAGGATCGGCGGTTGGCGGAGGAGAATCAGCGGGGGATCAACTCAACGGCGTATCAGCCGGGGCCTTACTCGAAGACCTATGAGTTTGGGGTGGTGAACTTCATCGACTGGTATAGCCAGCGGCTGCTGAACAATCTCGGAGCCGAGCCAGCGAGCTACCTGAGGGAAGTACAGGCACAGTAAGCGCCAAACGAAAGCACATCGTCCGCTAACCATGACTGACGGTGTGCTGTCGTTGCTGTACATAATTAATCATTGAGTCCCTGACCGCCAATCATCAATTTTCACAGCACCCCCTGTCGCACCTTGAGATTTTAATACGGGAGGATTACTCAACAACTCCATGTTTACGTCTCCTTGCTCTCTGCTTGCCTTGTCCTTCTTATCACCCAAGAAATTTTTATAGAGCCCGATCAGTGTTAACCCGGTTAGTATCGCTTCCCCGACTGCACTAATGGCTTGACCAACTAGATAGGTAACAGCAATGCCGAAATCACTTCCGCTGTCATCTACAGCTGCGTAACGCGGTTCCATTCCTCTTTTATTTATCGCAAGTTTTGTTGCGCTCGCTCCAAAGGAAACAACTTCTCCAACGAATTTGAGCCCATAGCCTGCGGCCTCAGAAACTAAATTGGGGTTATCCATACTTAGGGCTTTTGCCGTCTTAACCCCATTATGTAACAAACCAACTCCGGATTTGGTGAGCCCCACGATTGCAGCTGCGTTCCAGAGCTGTTTCGTCAACCCATCCGGATCAATAGCATTGATTGGGTCATTGATGACATAGGCGTATGCATTTATGCCGCCACGGTCAAACGGGCTGAGATGATCGGGTGAGTGAAAACGCATGATCATTGGATTGTACGTGCGATGGCCATGCCCCAACATATACCAACCAAACGCCTTCTCGCGCAGCTGCCCCGCATAACCGATTGTGGTTGCCAATGGCTGACGCCTCATAAATCCATAGGGCGTGTATTGAAATGAATGCGGCGCCCCTTCGGTGATGGAAGCGACCACACTAAGCTGAGGATCACATTGGAGAATGGATGATCGATGCATAAGTAACGACCTCACGCGGCTTTCACTTAACGAAATATTACATTAGAAGCCTATATGTCAGCGGCAGCAACGAAAGGCCGCCAACCAATTTCCGTGCAAACCAAATAATTACAACGTTCCAGACCTTTCTCTCCACTGTTTGTCACTCAGGAAGTCGTTATTATTTTTCACCTTGCCAGACTCACCCACATCGCGGATGGCATAAGCATTACCCGTAAGTTCCAACCTCCTACGTCCGAGTTCCCTTTCAATCAGGTACATCGCATCACTATACTCTGATCGCCTTACAAGCAGCTTAGCCAGCTCATCGAGGCGTTTTAAATTTTCACGAGAGTGAGGCTCTCCCCAACTCGATCGCTGGGACGTAATAATATGATCAGTTTTTTTGATTGAAGTATCCAGATCATTCAAATAGCTGGCAACCGATCGCTTATCTTTAGTCAGCTGAACAAAATTCAGCCATACCTCGCCTGATGTTCCAATCACTTCTTTACCAACACTAAAATCAGAGCCAACACTAGAGTCACTTTCATACCCACTGTGATGACCTGAAGACGATTTTCGTGACGCAGATTTTCCTTTCCCAGTCGAGTCCTGCCAGTTGACAGGATCACCTTCACAATAGGCATACGCATTGACGCCTCCCCTTCCGAAAGGACTCAATGCGTCAGCAGAATTAAACCGCATGAACACAGGATTGTAGATCCGGTAGCCCATGCCCAACACGTAGAAGCCCTGTGGCGATTCGCGTCGCTGACCAGTAAAACCGATTTGCGTAAAATCTGCTGACGCAGACCGATAACCATAGGGCGAATACGCCATAGTTTCCCAAGCGGATGTACACCAGTCAGCTATTGGGTTTCGCATCCCGTCGATAATCAGCAAATGGTTCGCAGCCATATCCCACCACTCCACTGGAGGCTGAACTAATCACGCAAAGTCAACCTTAGCGTGCTCGCAACGAGCAATGATGACAACTGACAAGTTTATCAGGTAACCCCAATACGTCAGCTAACGTATGCCGATCTTACCCAACGCTTTTTCCAGGGTTTCTACATGAAACGAGTAAGAGCCTCTTAATTTTTCGCTGCCCCTTTCGCGCCAAACTAGCAGGTTATCCACAGCATAAACAAACAGATAGAGCACGTAGTTAGCTACGGATCTACCGAGGACATAAAGAGGCCGGATAGAAGTGTTCAAATTTTGATCGAAACCCTAGAGGTACCGCCATTCAAGACCTACAGCGAAGCGCCAACATTTTATCCACAGGTTGGAAAACAGGTTTTGTGGATAACGCAGCGCTAGCTGAACGCAGCGGATTCAGGAGAACTGGGAATCGAGAGTTTTGCACACGCGGAACCTTGGGCGCTCGGCAAGGCATCTGCTGCTGTCATCGCGGGCAAGTGCGCTCCCGCATAAAGCAAGAACGGCGGCATGGCCAACGCCCGGTTCAGCGCACTACTCCCTCCTCCACCAGCAGCTTGAGAATGGCCTCTGCACCTTCCCGCGGGGAAACATCCTTGAGCACCTTGCCGCCCCCGCCACTGGCCTTGGCCGTCGCGGCCTTCATGCGGTCGGCGCCACTCTTGGCCTTGATCACCTTGAGCCGCTTGGGCCGTGGGCGGGCCGATTGCAGGGCATCGTCAGCCAGCACCGGATCGTCCACGACCTCTACAGTTCGCGCCGCCAGTACCCCACGCCGCGCCGGGCCGAAGGCTGATTGCCGAGGCTTGGGCGCGGCGTTATCCACAGTCGCCAACAACGGCAGGCGTACTTTCAGGCGACGCCGCTGGCCACGTGGCAGGGCCTGCAGCACATGGGCGGTGCCGTTGTCGATGAATTCGACCTCGGCCAAACCCACCACCAGCGGCCAGCCCAACTTCTCGGCCAGCAGGAACGGCAGCATGCCCGAGCCCTCGCCGGTTTCCGCCTGGCTGCCCGTCAGCACCAGCTGGGCACCCGCCTCGCGCAGATAGTCGCCAAGCACGCCCAATACATCGGCGCCAGCAGGCTGTTCCAGCACATCCAGATGATCCAGCCCCATGCCCAGGTAGGCACGCAGCGCCTCTTCACAAGGATCGCCGGCATGCACCACCTGCAAGTTATCCCCAGCCAGTTGCAAGCCCAACTCCACGGCTCGGGCATCCTGCTCGGCGCGGCGCGCGCGGCCGGAGCTGGGGTGGGCGCCGATCGAGACCAGGCTGATGACTTTCGTACTCATGCTCGCTGCCCCTATGCCGCGTCGCGCTGACCGCCGCTGCGGTAGTTGTCCACAGCCTCGATCAGTGCCTGGAGAATCGCCGAACTGTCGCCAATCACCGACAGGTCAGCCCGTTTGATCATGTCGCAGCCCGGATCCATGTTGATTGCCACCACCTTGTCGCAGGCACCGATGCCCTGCAGGTGCTGGATGGCGCCGGAGATACCCACAGCCACATAAACCCGCGCGGTAACCCAGGTGCCGGTGGCGCCGACCTGGCGGTTGCGCGGCATGAAGCCATCGTCCACCGCCACCCGCGACGCGCCTTCGGTAGCGCCCAAGGCGGCAGTGGCCTGGTGATACAGGTCCCAGTCCTTGACGCCGTTGCCGCCGGAGACGATGAACTCGGCCTCGGCCATGGCGATGGCGGCCGGGTCCACGGCCACCGAGCCAAGGTCTTCGATGCGCGACATGCTGCGTGCCACGCCTGTGGACAACTCCACCGGCAGGGCTTCATGGCGGGTTTCACTCACCGGCTCGGCACATTCGACGGCGGCCAGGATCAAGCGCGGCACCTCACGCTGGATATCCTGCTGACCTGCGCCTGCACGGCCGATGCACTGGCCATCCTTGACCTGCCACACCCTCGTTGCCGGGCGTTCGCCCAGGGCTGCGCCGAAGCGCCGGCCCAGTTCGCCGCCACCAGTGCGGCTGTCAGGCAGCAGCCAGTGGCGCGGTGCGAACTGGTTATCCACAGCCCGCAGGCCCTGGACTTGTTGTTCCGGTGCATAACCTTCGAAGGCCTCACCCTCGATGACCAGCAGGCGGTCGACGCCGGCTGTGGAAAAGTTGCTTTCCTTGTGCTCGCCGAACACCACGGCCAGCACCGCACCGTCGCTACCGGCCAAGCTGTGGGCCAGGCCGAGCAGGTCGCGGTCGTGGCTGCCAAGACGGCCACCGACCATGTCCGGGACCACGGCAATATAGAACGCGGGCGCGGCAACCTGGTGCAGCGGCAGCTGTACCTCGGCGGCGGCTGTGCGCCGCCCACCCACACCAGTGCCCTGCTGGGCGCCGCTACGGTCGATGCGCTTGAGGCCGTTGGGACCGATGAAACCGGCAGCAATCGCATGGGGGTTCTTGCGCATCAGCCCATTGGGGCCCATCCAGCTGGTTTGTTGCGTCTGCATGGCCGCATGCAGCGGGTGCAGACGGTTACGGGCGATCCACTCGGCGCGTGGGTCGCGGCGGATGATGTCGCTCATCAGTGCACCTCCGCAGGTTCACGTTTGGCCGCTGGCGACTTTGCGCTGGCGGGGGCCTCATCTTCGATCAGCACATCGGCGACCAGCTCGGCCAGGTCCTTGATCTGTGGGCGCGGTTCGACCACGCCTTCGAGCATCGCCGTGCACTGCGGGCAACCCACCGCCACCAGCTCCGCTTCGGTTTCGCGGATATCGTCCATGCGCATGTCGGGGATACGCTGCTTGCCGGGGATATCGGTGATCGGCGCACCGCCGCCTCCGCCACAGCAGCGGGAACGGAAGCCCGAGCGCTGCATTTCGCGCACTTCGATACCGAGGGCCTTGAGCACATCGCGCGGGGCTTGGTATTCGCCGTTGTAGCGGCCCAGGTAGCAGGGATCGTGATAGGTGACGCTGCCGCCCTTGTGCTGGCCGAGATTGAGCTTGCCGGCGGCGATCAGTTCAGCGATGTAGGTGCTGTGGTGCTGCACCTGGTACTCGCCGCCAAGGGCGCCGTATTCGTTCTTGAGTACATGGAAACTGTGTGGGTCGCAGGTGACGATGCGCTGGAACTGATATTTGGCCAGGGTCTGGATATTGCGCTTGGCCAGCTGCTGGAACGTTGCCTCGTCGCCCAGGCGGCGCGCCACGTCACCGCTGTCGCGTTCTTCCAGGCCGAGCACGGCGAAGTCCACGCCGGACGCTTTGAGCACTTTGACGAAAGCGCGCAGGGTGCGCTGGTTGCGCATGTCGAAGGCGCCATCGCCCACCCAGAACAGTACCTCGGTGGTTTTCACCTCTGAGAGCAGCTGCAGGTTGAGGTCGGCCGCCCAGTTCATCCGCCCGCCGGGGGCGAAGCCGCCGGGGTTGTCGGTGGCGATCAGGTTGTCCAGCACCTCGGCGCCCTTGTTCGGCGTGGCGCCCTTTTCCAGGGTCAGATGGCGGCGCATGTCGACGATGGCATCGACGTGCTCGATCATCATCGGGCATTCCTCGACGCAGGCGCGGCAAGTCGTGCACGACCACAGCGTCTCGGCATCCACCAGGCCGTTGACGATCGGCTGGTGCGGGTGGCCGCCATGCTCGCCGACCGGCTTGCCCGGGTACGGGCTGCCGGCGAACCGCGCGTCGGTGCCACCGGCAAGGCCGATGACCATGTCCTGGATGAGTTTCTTCGGGTTCAGCGGCTGGCCAGCGGCGAACGCCGGGCACATGGCCTCGCATTTGCCGCACTGCACGCAGGCGTCGAAACCGAGCAACTGGTTCCAGGTGAAGTCCACCGGTTTTTCCACGCCCAGCGGCGCGTTCGGGTCTTCCAGATCCAGCGGCTTGAGGTCCGTGGAGCGGCCACCACCAAAGCGTTCGGCGCGGCGGTGCCAGGCCAGGTGCAGGGCACCGGCGAAGGCGTGCTTCATCGGCCCGCCCCAGGTCATGCCGAAGAACAGTTCGGACACGCCCCACAGTACGCCGATACCCAGCAGTGCGACCAGTACCCAGCCGCCCGTGCCTTCAGGCAGGATCCCCGCCACCGGCAAGGTAGCAATGAAGAAGCTCGCCGCGAACATCAGCAGGCTCTTGGGCAGGCGCATCCACGGCCCTTTGGACAGCCGGGAGGGCGGGTTCAGCCGGCGTTTGAAGACAAACAGGGCGCCACTGAACATGATCACCGTGGCCACCAGCAAGGCGTAACCGAGGATCTTGCTGTGCAGGCCAAAGCCATGCACCAGGATCGCCAGCACGGCCGAGAGCACGAAGCCGCCGGCGGTGGCCACGTGGGTCTTGGACATGTACTTGTCGCGCTCGACCACATGGTGCAGATCCACCAGGTAGCGCCGTGGCATGGCCAGCAGGCCACCAAGCAGGTCAACCTTGCTCGGCCGCCCGCGCCGCCACATGCGCACCCGGCGCAGGGCGCCGAGCACCGCCAAGGCGAGGGCGGTGAACAGCAGGATGGGTAGAAGGGTGTTCAACATGGGAGGCTCCCACAACAGCTGGATTCTTGCGCCGCTCCCAAGAGCGGCGCGGAGCCCTGTAGGAGCGGATTTATCCGCGATGAGGCCGGCACAGGCTGATGGGCTCTGTCGACGCTATCGCGGATAAATCCGCTCCTACAGGGGGGCCAATCCCGCCTCTAAGGGCGGTGCGATCAGAAATCCTTGCACAGCCGCAAGGCGTCGTAGATCGCCGCATGCACGTTGCGCTGGGCCACGCAGTCGCCGATGCGGTACAGCAGGTAGCCCTCGCCCGGCTGGCTGAGGATCGGCTGCGGCTTGATGGCGAACAGCGCCTCCACGTCGATCTGGCCCTTGTTGCGCGAACCGTCCTTGAGCGCGTAGTACAGCTGCTCGTCGGGGCGCACACCGTTCTCCACCACCACCTGGTCGACCACCCGTTCTTCCTTGGCGCCGGTGTACTCGTTCTCGAGCACCGCCACCAGCTTGTCGCCCTCGCGGTAGACCTTTTCCAGCATCATGTCGCCGGTCATGATCACTTCCTTCGGGTACATGCTGCGGTAGTAGGTCGGGAAGGTGGTGCCGCCCATGGCCACGCCCGGCTTGATGTCGTCGGTGACGATCTCGACCTGGCTGCCCTTGTCGGCAATGAAGTCGGCCACCGACATGCCGGTGAACTCACAGATGGTGTCGTACACCAGCACGTTCTTGCCCGGCGCGACCTTGCCGTCGAGCACGTCCCAGCTGCTGACCACCAGGCCTTCTGCAGCGCCCCAGTGCTCGTTCTGTTCAAGGAACGAGTGCCCGCCCACCGCCAGCACGATCACATCCGGGCGCAGGTCCTGGATGGTCGCCACGTCGGCGGCAGTGCCCAGGCGCAGGTCGACCTTCAGACGTGCCAGCTCCAGCTGGTACCAGCGGGTGATACCGGCAATCTGGTCACGCTGCGGGGCCTTGGCGGCGATGGTGATCTGCCCGCCAATCTGGTCCTTCTTCTCGAACAGGGTCACGTCGTGACCACGTTCGGCTGCCACGCGGGCTGCTTCCATGCCGGCGGGGCCTGCGCCAACCACTACAACCTTGCGCTTGACCCCGGTGGTCTTCTCGATGATGTGCGGCACGCCCAGGTATTCACGGGAGGTGGCGGCGTTCTGGATGCACAGCACATCCAGGCCTTGGTACTGACGGTCGATGCAGTAGTTGGCACCGACGCACTGCTTGATCTGGTCGATCTGGCCCATCTTGATCTTGGCGATCAGGTGCGGGTCGGCCATGTGCGCGCGGGTCATGCCGACCATGTCCACGTAGCCGCCTTCGAGAATGCGCGTGGCCTGGTTCGGGTCCTTTATGTTCTGCGCGTGCAGCACCGGGACCTTGACCACTTCCTTGATGCCGGCCGCCAGGTGCAGGAACGGCTCCGGCGGGTAGCTCATGTTGGGGATGACGTTGGCCAGGGTGTTGTGGGTGTCGCAGCCCGAGCCGACCACGCCGATGAAATCGAGCATGCCGGTGGCGTCGTAGTACGCGGCGATCTGCTTCATGTCCTCGTGGCTGAGGCCATCGGGGTGAAACTCGTCACCGCAGATGCGCATGCCCACGCAGAAGTCGTCGCCGACTTCCTTGCGCACGGCCTTGAGCACTTCCAGGCCGAACTTCATGCGCCCTTCGAAGGTGCCACCCCATTCGTCGGTGCGCTTGTTGACCCGCGGGCTCCAGAACTGGTCGATCATGTGCTGGTGCACGGCCGACAGCTCGACGCCGTCCAGGCCGCCCTCCTTGGCCCGCCGCGCAGCCTGGGCGTAGTTGCCGATCACCCGCCAGATCTCTTCCACCTCGATGGTCTTGCAGGTGGCGCGGTGCACCGGTTCACGGATGCCCGATGGCGACATCAGCGTGGGCCAGTTGAAGCCGTCCCAACGCGAGCGCCGACCCATGTGGGTAATCTGGATCATGATCTTGGCGCCATGCTTGTGCATGGCGTCGGCGAGGTTCTGGAAGTGCGGGATGATGCGGTCGGTGGATAGGTTGACCGAGGCCCACCACTCCTGCGGGCTGTCGATGGCCACCACCGACGATCCACCGCAGATGGCCAGGCCGATGCCGCCCTTGGCCTTCTCTTCGTAATACTTCACATAGCGGTCAGTGGTCATGCCGCCGTCGGTGGCATACACCTCGGCGTGCGCGGTGCTGAGCACGCGGTTGCGGATGGTCAGCTTGCCGATCTGGATCGGCTGGAACATTGCTTCGAAGGCCATGACGCTATCTCCGGCTTACAACGGCTTTGTAACGAACAGGCCATCTTCGTGGCCTTCTTCCGACCCGCCGTAGACCTGCTCGGCCACGGTGCGGATCGAGCTGCCGCGAGCGGCGAGAATCTGGTCCATGGCGCCGGCGAACCAGCCGGTGAACATGTAGTCGACCTTACGGCCGCACTTGCCGTACACGTACACGAACGCCGAGTGCTTGAGCTTGACGCTGCAGGTGCCTTTATCCAGGTCGATATCCTGGATCTCGAACAGGCCCCAGCCACGCTGGCTCAGGCGCTTCATGTAGTGCTCGAACACCGCCACCCCTTCCAGGCCATGGCACTCGGCCTCTTTCTCGCACCAGTGCCAGGCGGACTTGTAGCCGGCCTTGTAGAGGATCTCGGCGTAGGCGTCGGCGCCCAGCACTTCCTCGATGCCCATGTGGTTATTGACGAAGAAATGCCGCGGCACGTACAGCATCGGCAGCGCGTCGCTGGTCCAGACACCGGTCTCGCTGTCGACTTCGATTGGCAATTGCGGGGCGATCTTGGCCATGGAAACTCAACTCCATAAAATTTTTGGATTCGATCAAAAGCCGCTTTGGCTTTTGCTTTTATAAAAAGCCGCAGTGAGTGCTGTTGGGGCCGTAGCGAGCGCGTCGAGCGCAAGGAAGGGCCGAAGCGAAAAGCGAGACAGTGCCGAGGCACGGCGAGCTTTTCGTGAGGGCCTGACGCAGCGATCGGCGTGCGCAGCAGGCCCCAGCAGTGCTCACTCGCCCCAGACGTCCTTTAGGACGTTGACCCAGTTTTCGCCCATGATCTTGCGCACCACGCGCTCGGAATGGCCGCGCTTGAGCAGCGTCTCGGTCAGGTTGGGGAACTCGCCGACGGTGCGGATGCCCAGCGGGTTGATGATCTTGCCGAAGTTGGTCAGGCGCCGGGCGTAGCCCTTGTCGTGAGTGAGGTACTCGAAGAAGTCCTGGCCGTGGCCCTGGGTGAAGTCGGTACCGATACCGATGGCGTCTTCACCGACAATGTTCATGGTGTACTCGATGGCCTCGGCGTAGTCGTCGATGGTCGAGTCGATGCCTTTGGCAAGGAACGGCGCGAACATGGTCACGCCGACGAAGCCGCCGTGGTCGGCGATGAACTTCAGCTCTGCATCGGACTTGTTGCGCGGATGTTCCTTGAGGCCCGAGGGCAGGCAGTGGGAATAGCAGACCGGCTTCTTCGATTCGAGGATGACCTCCTCGGAGGTTTTCGAACCGACATGGGACAGGTCGCACATGATGCCGACGCGGTTCATCTCGGCGACGATTTCGCGGCCGAAGCCCGACAGCCCGCCGTCACGCTCGTAGCAGCCGGTGCCGACCAGGTTCTGGGTGTTGTAGCACATCTGCACGATGCCCACGCCCAGTTGCTTGAACACGTCGACGTAGGCGATCTGGTCCTCGAACGCGTGGGCGTTCTGGAAGCCGAAGAGGATGCCGGTCTTGCCCAGTTCCTTGGCCTTGCGGATGTCGGCAGTAGTGCGCACCGGCATCACCAGGTCGCTGTTGTCGCGGATCAGCTTCTGGCTGGAAGCGATGTTGTCGACGGTAGCCTTGAAGCCCTCCCACACCGACACCGTGCAGTTGGCCGCGGTCAGCCCGCCCTTGCGCATGTCCTCGAACAGGTCGCGGTTCCATTTGGCAATGATCAGGCCGTCGATGACGATACTGTCGGCGTGAAGTTCGGCTGGGCTCATCAGGCTGTCCCCTTTTATAGAAGTTTGCTGGCGCCGAACCTTGTGCCGACGCTTTGGGGCCAGCATATGCCTGCGGCCCGAGGCGCCCCGATGCAAAAACGACAGGGGGTTTGCCGAAAGCGTCAATGGCCGACCTGACAGGCTCTGGCGCGCCCCTCGGCAATGAGAGCGAGTCTCGACAACGCTGTTTCATGAACATTTTCCCCGGGAGCTATCGCCCGGGCCTGGGCTGAGCGAGAATCCAGCGCATCGTCAGCCTCTTCAGGAGAAACCCGATGAAATCAATGGCATGGCTGGTCTTGCTGGCAGTGGCTTTCGGCGCGCACGCCGCCGAAGAGGAGAGCACCCCCTGCGACAACGTCGAGACCGACCAGCAGGGCTATGCCTGCGCCGCCTACAACAAGCAGACCGCCGAACGCGAGCTGAAGGCGGCCTATGACGACCTCATGCAGCGCATTCGCGACCAGTACGCGGATGAAAGCGACAAGGCCGCGGCGCTGAGCGGCAAGATGGAAGCCGCCGAGAAACTCTGGACGCAGCTGCGTGACGCCGACTGCAAGGTCGAGACCTGGGCCGAGAAACCCGGGAGCAAGGCGTTCGAGGCAGCGTGGGACACCTGCGTGGCGCAACGTAGCGATGAGCGGTCGGAGTACCTGCAGGGCATCGGCCAGCAATGACCTTTGGCCCGCGACGGGCCGCCAAGCGGCCCCCGGGAATTCCCGCGCCGGGCGCTAGCGCCTGAAGTCCGGCCGCAGCTCCTGGCCATCAATGCTCAGCGTCTTGTAACGCGGCGCCACCAGTTTCACCGCCCCCTCGCGAATCCCGTTGGCCAGGCTTTCGAGGTTTTCCATGTTGCCGCTCAGGCTGCCCACCTCGCGCCACTCGCGGTCTTCCCAGGTGAACACGAACAGCTGCGATGCATAGGTGTGCCGGGGGATCATCAGCACTTCGTTGTGCCCGTCGCCATCCAGGTCGACTGCCCACAGGTAGCAGCCCTTGCCACCGCACTGGCTTTGCGCAAGCGTCGCGTCGGCCAATGATTCGCTACTTGATTGCACCGGCCCGAGCCACTCGAACTTCGGGCCATGGTCTTCGGCCACTGTCGGTTGACGCACCTGGGCCATCTGCGCCAGCAACTGCTCGCGGCGGCCCGCATCGAACAGTTCATCTGTCTGCAGCCGCTGCTCAAGCTGCTCGAAGGCTTCACGCCCCGGCTGGCCGAGGTCGCGATACAAGGTCTCGGCGTCGAACTCGGTGATCGGCGTGTACCCGTTGACCAGGCGCTGGACCTGGTTCCTCGCACTCAATGCCTGCGGATCGAGCAGCGGCGTGTAGAACACCACCACCAGCAGCGCACTGAGCAGGGCGATCCATGGATTGCTCAGGCGCAGGCTGTGCAGCCAGGCCTGGCGCGAAGCCAGCACCGACCAGACCGCCGCCAGGCCGTGCGCCAGCATCACGCCCACCAGCATCGACGCCATGATCCGTGACGGTGTAAGCCCGTATTGGTCGATACGCAGCCAGCTCGCATAGGCCGCCAGGCCCACCAGCACCGGCAGGCACAACAGGCTGGCCTCCACCAGGCGCTTGAGCGGCGCGGGGTAGACGCTACCTTGCCGGCCATCCTGGAACACGCCGTTGACCAGGAACAGGTTGATGCCCGCCAGTACCAGCAGAAGGGTGGTCGAATAGCCGGTGTTCCACACCGGTTGCAGGCCGGAGAATGGCAATGTCAGGGTGAACAGCACGGCGATCAGCGCGCTGAGCGGCAACAGGAAGCGGCACAGCGTCAGCAGGATGCCGCGCAGCAGGCCGATGATCTTCTCGTTTTCCCGCCCCATGCGCATGCCCAGCGAAAACACCACCGGCAACACCAGCCAGAGAAACACCGGTGACTCCACCGCGTCCTTGACCTGCGGGATACCCAGCATGCTGAACAGCAGCGCGCACAACCACAGCAGTTGCCAGAACAGGCCGGTCAGCAGCTGTGCCAGGAAGACAATGAACACGTTGTTCCAGGCATGCCGGAACAGGTCTTCGTAGCGCAGGCGCAGCCCTTCGCCGGTCGGCCAGGCGAGAATGAACGCGGTACCGATATAGGCCAGCACGACGGCGGCCAGGCACCAGGTCTGCTGCAGCCAGCCCATATGCCCGGTATCGAGGAGCCAGGCACTGATCCCGCTGAGCAGCACGGTCAGGCCCAGTACCAACCAGCCGGTGCCACGCTGCAGCACCGCGCTGCCAAGCAGTTGCAGGTTCACGCCCGCTACCGCCACCGCGACGCACAGGGCTACCGACAGGCTGAAACCCAGCAGCTGACCCTCCCCCTTCACGGTGGTGAGCCACACCACGCCCTGAATCAGGCCGATGACGACGTAGAACAATAAGGAGCGTCTTTGCGCTGGCATTGCAAATCCTTTTGGCCAGAGGAGTAGAAGGCGCGCAAGTCTACCGAAACCGGCCCCCTCCACACCAAGGCCTTTACCTTGCGGGCTGGCGGCAGCCAATTATCACAACGCCATTCCCTCACGAGCGCGGCGGTGTAGAATCGGGCTATTCATCGCCAGACACCCCCGGCGGGTTTATGAGCTCTGGTCGAGCCTGCGGCGATCCCGCGCGGTCCTTCGACCCCCATCCGTGCCTGTGGCAACCGGCCTTCGGCGTATTAGGACAAGAGAAGCTCACTCCCTGTTTGGGTTTGCGGAAAAGCACTTTTCTCGCAAAGCCAGTGACCTGATTAAGCCGCCAGGAGCGCTCCATGCCTGATTATCGTTCCAAGACCTCCACCCATGGCCGCAACATGGCCGGCGCCCGTGCCCTGTGGCGCGCCACCGGGATGAAGGATGAAGACTTCAAGAAACCGATCATCGCCATCGCCAACTCGTTCACCCAGTTCGTCCCGGGGCACGTGCACCTGAAGGACCTGGGCCAGCTGGTTGCCCGCGAGATCGAACGCGCCGGTGGCGTGGCCAAGGAGTTCAACACCATCGCCGTGGATGACGGCATCGCCATGGGCCACGACGGCATGCTGTACTCGCTGCCCAGCCGCGAGATCATTGCCGACGCCGTCGAGTACATGGTCAACGCCCACTGCGCCGACGCCATCGTCTGCATTTCCAACTGCGACAAGATCACCCCCGGCATGCTGATGGCCGCCCTGCGCCTGAACATCCCGGTGATCTTCGTCTCCGGCGGCCCGATGGAAGCCGGCAAGACCAAACTGGCCAGCCACGGCCTGGACCTGGTCGACGCCATGGTCATCGCCGCCGACTCCACCGCCTCCGACGAAAAAGTTGCCGAGTACGAGCGCAGCGCCTGCCCGACCTGTGGTTCGTGCTCCGGCATGTTCACCGCCAACTCGATGAACTGCCTGACCGAGGCCCTGGGCCTGGCTCTGCCGGGCAACGGCTCCACGCTGGCGACCCACTCCGACCGCGAGCAGCTGTTCCTTACCGCGGGCCGCACCATCGTCGAGCTGTGCAAACGCTACTACGGCGAGGGCGATGCGTCCGTGCTGCCGCGCAGCATCGCCAACTTCAAGGCGTTCGAGAACGCCATGATGCTCGACATCGCCATGGGCGGCTCGACCAACACCATCCTGCACCTGCTGGCCGCGGCCCAGGAAGGCGAGGTGGACTTCGACCTGCGCGACATCGATCGCCTGTCGCGCAAGGTGCCGCAGCTGTGCAAGGTGGCGCCGAACATCCAGAAGTACCACATGGAAGACGTCCATCGCGCCGGCGGCATCTTCAGCATTCTCGGCTCGCTGGCCCGTGGCGGCCTGCTGCACACCGACCTGCCGACCGTGCACAGCGCCAGCATGGAAGAAGCCATCGCCAAGTGGGACATCACCCAGACCGATGACGAAGCCGTGCACACCTTCTTCAAGGCTGGCCCGGCCGGTATCCCCACGCAAACCGCCTTCAGCCAGTCGACCCGCTGGGAGACCCTGGACGACGACCGCGAAAACGGCTGCATCCGCAGCTTCGAGCACGCCTACTCGCAAGAGGGCGGCCTGGCCGTGCTGTACGGCAACATCGCTCTGGACGGCTGCGTGGTGAAGACCGCCGGCGTGGATGAGTCGATCCACGTGTTCGAGGGCAACGCGAAGATCTTCGAGAGCCAGGACAGCGCCGTGCGCGGCATCCTCGCCGACGAGGTGAAGGCCGGCGATATCGTCATCATCCGTTACGAAGGCCCGAAAGGCGGCCCGGGCATGCAGGAGATGCTCTACCCGACCTCGTACTTGAAATCCAAGGGCCTGGGCAAGGCGTGCGCGCTGCTCACCGATGGCCGCTTCTCCGGCGGCACCTCGGGCCTGTCCATCGGCCATGCCTCGCCGGAAGCCGCCGCAGGCGGCGCCATTGGCCTGGTGCGCGATGGCGACAAGGTGCTGATCGACATCCCCAACCGTTCGATCAACCTGCTGGTCAGCGATGAAGAGCTGGCCGCGCGTCGTGTCGAGCAGGACAAGAAGGGTTGGAAGCCGGCGGAAGTGCGCCCACGTAAAGTGACCACTGCGCTGAAGGCCTATGCCCTGCTGGCCACCAGCGCCGACAAGGGCGCGGTGCGCAACAAGGCAATGCTCGAAGGGCTGTGAGGCTCTGAAGGCAATAAGAACCGGCGCCTGGTGCGCCGGTTTTTTTATGCCTGAGGAGACCTCATCGCCGGCAAGCCGGCTCCCACAATGTAATCGCAGGCCTTGGCATTGCACCTGTGGGAGCTGGCTTGCCAGCGATTGGGCCGGAACAGGTTATGCGTATTTCACTGAATCTGCTCCGGCGTCACGATCACCCAGTTCTTGTCCGCCGTCACCGGCAAGCCTTCCTTGGCCTGGGCCGCTGCATTCTTCGCGATCATGCCGTTGAGCTGATCCATGTACTTGGCCTTGCGGTTTATCCACAGGTGAATGCCGCCTTTGTTCACATCGACGCCGTGGAACTGCATGTAGCCGTCGCTGGTTGGGGTGTCGCCCCCCACCAGCACCGGCTTCTTCCATTCGTCGATGTAGGTGAGGATGGCCGCCTGCTTGCCCGCCATCCAGGTGGCCGGCGTCCACAGGTACGGGGTCAGCTCCAGGCCTTCGTTGGCCTTGGAATCGTACTGCCCGGCGCTGATCTGCTTGCGCGCTGTCGTCAGCTGGCCACTGGCGCGATCCTTGAGCAGCAGGCTCACGCCGATCACGTTCTGTGGTTTGACGTTGTAGCCGTACTTTGGATCTGAGGCGACCATGCGTACCAGCTCTTCGGACGCCGCCGAGATCACATAGACCTCGATGCCGTTCTCCATCAGCTTGTTGTACAGCTCGGCCTGGCCCGTGAACACCTTCGGCGGCTGCACCTCGATACTCTTGACCTGGTCGCCCTCGAAGTAGGTGCTGGGGATCGGCTTGCCCGAGGCCATCAGCTCGTCGACCTGCTGCTTCAGTTCCTTGAGAGTGAAGCCCGAGAACACCTGGGCCACCCAGGGGTAGCAGACCATGTCGTCGAGTTCGCACAGGCGGTAGTAGTAACTGAACAGGCTTTCCTTATGCTCCGCTGTGTCCTTGAATGGGATCAGCTTGAGCGAGGGGTCGAGCTTGTCGCGGGTCAGTAGGCCCTTGTTCTCCATGAACGGCAGCAGTGCCTCTTCGAGGTCGAAACGGTAGCTGGTGTTGTCCATGTCGAACACCGCGTAGTTACCCTTGTTGGCGTTGGCGGCAATCATCGCGTCGAGCTTCTGCGCGGCTTCGGCCGGCCAGTGCTTGAGCTCGGTGGCCGCCCAGCTGCTGGCGCTCAGCAACAGGGCAAGGCCGCCGGCAAGGATTCTCGGAGCTGACATCATGTGCGGTTCTCCCAAAGACGTGGCCGCTCAACCCTAGACCTGATTCATGACAGACAGGCATGCGCTACCGACCTCGAAGCAACCGCAAACGCCATGTGTATTGCCAAAAACGACCAGGCGTTATTCCATAAACGACTATGTAAATTCCTTTTAGGTATAAATTCGTTTGTTTTCAGGCTGTTAGCATTTCTGTTCGTAATCGCTCACAGAGGCGATGCCTCTTTTGCCTTTTTCCGGAGCTTCAATGAACCTGCCGCTGTCACTCAACCTGCTGGCGTTCCTGGCCCTGCTGCTGGGCCTGGCGCAAACCCGCCGCACCGACTGGAGCCTGGCCAAGAAGGTGCTGCTGGGCCTGGCCCTCGGCGTCGGCTTCGGCCTGGTGCTGCACTCGATCTACGGCGCCGGGCACCCGGTGCTCAAGGCCACCATCGGCTGGCTCGACCTGGTCGGCAATGGCTACGTCGGTTTGCTGCAGATGATCGTCATGCCGCTGATCTTCGCCTCGATCCTCAGCGCCGTGGCGCGCCTGCACAATGCCTCGGCGCTGGGCCGCATCAGCGTGCTGAGCATCGGCACTCTGCTGCTGACCACCGCGATTGCCGCACTGATCGGCATCGCCCTGACCAATCTGTTCGGTCTGAGCGCCGAGGGGCTGGTGGCCGGCGCCCAGGAAAGCGCCCGCCTACAGGCCATCCACAGCGACTACGCGGGCAAGGTCGCCGACCTCAACATCCCGCAACTGCTGCTGTCGTTCATCCCCAGCAACCCGGTAGGCGACCTGGCACGGGCCAAGCCGACCTCGATCATCAGCGTGGTGATCTTCGCCGTATTCCTGGGCCTCGCCGCTTTGCAACTGATCAAGGACGACAAGGACAAGGGCGAGCGCGCCCTGTCCGCCATCGACGTGTTGCAGGCCTGGGTCATGCGCCTGGTGCGCCTGGTGATGAAGCTCACCCCCTACGGCGTGTTGGCCTTGATGACCAAGGTAGTGGCCAGCTCCAATCTCGAGGACATCCTCAAGCTGGGCAGCTTCGTGGTGGTGTCGTACATCGGCCTGGGCCTGATGTTCGTGGTACACGGGGTGATCCTGGCGCTGACCGGTGTCAGCCCGCTGCGCTTCTTCCGTAAAGTCTGGCCGGTGCTGACCTTCGCCTTCACCAGCCGCTCCAGCGCCGCCAGCATCCCGCTGAACATCGAGGCGCAGACCCTGCGCCTGGGCGTGCCGCAGTCGATTGCCAGCTTCAGCGCGTCGTTCGGTGCCACCATCGGCCAGAACGGCTGCGCCGGCCTGTATCCGGCGATGCTGGCGGTGATGGTCGCCCCCGCGGTGGGCATCGATACCTTCGACCCGCTGTGGATCGCCACCCTGGTGGCCATCGTTACCCTCAGTTCGGCAGGCGTTGCCGGCGTCGGCGGCGGCGCGACCTTCGCCGCGCTGATCGTGCTGCCAGCCATGGGCCTGCCGGTGGAACTGGTGGCGCTGTTGATCTCGGTGGAACCGCTGATCGACATGGGCCGCACGGCGTTGAACGTGAATGGTTCGATGACGGCGGGCGTGGTTACCAGCCAGTTGCTCAAGCAGACCGACCAGCAGGTGCTGGCTGGGGATGAGCATGCGCAACTGAGTCACTCCTGAGAGATTATCGGGGGCGCTTTGCGCCCCCGGCGATCCAGGCTCAATACGTCGCGCGCAGCTTGAGCGTCAGGTTGCGCGGCTCGCCATAGAAGTTCGAGCCCCAGGCACTGTCCACACGCTCGTAATACACACGGTCGAACAGATTGTTGGCCGTGAGTGTCGCCGACAGGTGCTTGTTGAAGCGATAGCCCACCTGCGCCGTGGCCACGCTGTAGCCACCCTGCACGAAGTCCACGCTGTTGCGCGTGTAGTAGGTGGAACTGACCACCCGCACACCACCACCGACACTGAACCCTTCCAGCGGCCCATCGGCGAACGCATAGCGCGTCCATACATTGAAGTTGTGCTTGGGCGTGATGCTGATGCCCTGGTAGTCGGCCTGACGCCCCGACTCCAGCCGGGTAAAGGCGTAGCCGGTGCTGACGCTCCAGTTGTCGGTCAGGTTGCCGGACAGCTCGGTTTCCCAACCCTGGCTGCGCACCTTGGCCTGGGCCTCGTAGAACGGCGTCTGGTCGATCTGCTGGGCGCGGTTCTCGTCATAGATGCGGAACACCGCCACGCTGCCGTTCAGGCGGCCGTCGAAGAACTCCCGCTTCAGGCCCAACTCATACTGTTTGCCCTCGCGCGGCGCCACCGTGCTGTCGCCGCCGGCCATCTGCGTCTGCGGCTTGTACACCGTGGTGTAGCTGGCATAGGCCGACAGTTCGGGGGTGAGCTTGGCGACCAGCGCACCGTAGGGGATCACCTTGCAGCGAACACTGGTGTGGGGGTCGGAGAATTCGTTGAAGAACGGGTTGGCATTGTGGCCATCGCTGTCGAACCAGATCACCCGGCTACCGAGGATCACGTCCAGCCAGTCGTTGGCGCTGAACTTGGTGCGGGCATACAGTCCGTACTGGTTCGACTTGGACGAGTTGCCGTTGTCCATGGCGTAGTCGATCTTGGGGATGTCGATGCTGCCCGGGTCAAACACGTTGATGTCGAACCACTCCCGGCCACCGTAGCGAAAGTCCTTGTCCACATGCTGGTAGTCGGCGCCCACGGTGAGCTCATAGGTACGCCCGAACGCCTCGAACGGCCGCGTCACGAAGCTGTCCAGGCCCAGGGTCTTGATGTGGGTGTAGTAGTTGTAGGCCACCGCGGAACTGGCACCGGTCACCGGGTCCACGGCGCCGTCGGTCCAGGTGAAGTTGCGCGTGGGTGCCTCGGCGTCGCGATAGGTCAGCGAGGTCTTGAACTGGCCACCATCGTCCAGCGCATGGTCGACCTCGAAGAAGCTTTCCCAGACGCGCTCGTCCAGCTCGTTCCACTTCGCGTCGACGAAGGTCGAGCGCTTGACGTCGAGCAGCTTGCCGCTGTCGTAGGCCGGCAGACCGAACGCGGGCACCGACTTGTTGCGCTGGTAGGCGCCGCCCAGGGTCAGGGTGGTGGCCGGCGACAGGTCGTACTCCAGGCGCCCGTACATCATCGGGCGCTCGTTCTGGGCGTAGTCGACAAAGGCCTGGTTGTTCTCGTAGGCGGTGACGAAACGCCCGCGCAGGCTGCCATCGCTGTTCAGCGGCCCGGTGACGTCAACTGTGGAGTGGTAACGGTCATAGGTACCCGCCGACAGCTCACCAGACAGGGCAAACTTGCCCAAGGCGCGCTTGCGCACCAGGTTGATGGTGCCGCCGGGTTCGCCCGCGCCCTGGTACAGGCCGGATGGCCCGCGCAGCACTTCGACACGGTCATACATGGCCAGGTCGAACGCCGTGGCCATGTCGCCTTGCCCGGTGGGCTGGGTGACGCCATCGACCTGCACCAGGTCGACCGGGAAGCCGCGCATGTAAACGTCATTGAGGTTGGAGCCGGTGTTGTAGCTCTTGATCGTGGTACCGGTCACCTGCCGCATGGCGTCCTGCAGGCTGTTCATGTTCTGGTCGTCCAGGCGCTGGCGGGTCATTACCGACACCGACTGTGGGATGTCCTTGAGCTTCTGCTCGCCCTTGCCAAGGGTCAGCGACCCAGTGGTGTAGGAGCCGGTGCCTTCGGTGGTGGTGCCCAGCTGGCTGCTGTCGATCTTCACCGCGCCCAGTTGCATCGCGTCGTCGCCCCCGGCGCGCAGGCGCTCCAGGGTGACGCTGTCGTTGTCGATGTAGGCGGCGTTCAGGCCAGTGCCCTGGAGCAGGCGGGCCAGTGCCTGGTCCTGTGGATAACTGCCACTCAGGCCCGGCGAGCGCAGGCCCTGGGTGAACTCACCGGGTACCAGCACCTGGATCCGGGTAACCGCACTGAAGGCCGCCAGGGCCGAGTCCAGCGACTGCGCTGGGATGTCGAAACGGTAGACCTGAGCCTGCGTGGCGGCCTGGGCCTGCAAGGGTCCGGCCAGCGCGGCGCTGCCAAGCGCGATGGCCAGGCCGAGCACGGCCCGAGTGGCGGTGGTTTTCATCAATGGGGCTCCCCGAAAGCGTCAAAGTGATCGACTGGCGCGGCACTGTCTGAGAGTGCTTATTATTTGCGCCTACGAAATCAAGGACGTCGGCCCGGCGGGAATCCCCGAAAAAATTTTAAATCAGCCTTCGCGCAGGATGCGCAGGTACGGTGTGTATTGGTCGGCACGCACGCCCAGGGTATGGGTCAAGGCCTTGAGCACGGCCTCCGGCTTGTCGATGTCGAACACGCCGGAGACCTTGCGCTGGCGCAGGCCGTCGCCCAGCACCAGGGTCTGCCCGGGCCAGTAGCGATTGAGTTCGGTCACCACCTCACCCAGCGGCTGCTGACTGAATACCAGTTGCCGCTCGCGCCAGGCGAAGGCGCGGGCGGGTTCGAAGCCATGCACGGCACCCGGCCCGCCTGCCGCGTACTCCAACGCCTGCCCGGGCTCGAGGAATACGCCCTGGCCGGTACCGGCACGGACCTCGACTTTGCCTTGGGCCAGTTGCACACGGGTCTGCCCGTCTGCCTCAGCCACGCTGAAGCGCGTGCCCACCACCCGCACCCAGCCATCCCCGGCACGCACCACAAAGGGCCGGGCCGGGTCGCGGGTCACCTCGAACCAGGCCTCGCCACGCAACAGCCGGACACGTCGCTCGGTGATCCCCAGTTCGACCTGCACGGCGCTGTCGGTGTTGAGCTGAATGCGCGAGCCGTCCTCCAGTTGCAGGCTGCGGGTTTCACCCGTGGCGGTGGCGTAATCGGCGCGCCAGCGGTCGAGCCAGGGCGCCTGGACGAGCAGCACACCCAACAGAACCGCCGCCGCGGCAGCGCCTGCCAGCTTGGGCCAGACCCGGCCACGGGGGGCGCGCCATGCCGCCTGCTGGTGTTCCCGCAGATGCCTGGCAGGGCCTTGCAAGGCCCCCAGCAAATCGAGCACTTCCTCCCAGGCCTTGGCATGCGCCGGCCCCTGCGCGCGCCATACGGCGAACGCCTGGCGTTCGTCCAGGGTGACGTCCTCGGCATGCAGACGGTAATACCAGGCTGTGGCTTCGGCGAACAGGCGCTCGCTGTCGGGCAGGTCGCTCATGGGATCGGTCGCACTCTCGGGATGACGGCTCATGGACGTTGCCCTCTCGCGTCACCGGCCAGCCGCGCCTGGATGAAGGCGCGGCAATCGAGCAATGCCCGACGCAGCTGGTACTCGACACTGCGGGGCGTGACGTTCATGCGCTCGCCGATCTCGCGGTAGGTGCAACCGTCGACATGATAGAGCAGGAAGATGTGCCGGGTCGCCTCGGGCAGGGCCTGGATCGCCGCCTGCATCAGCGCCTGCTCCTGCTGCGCGGCCAACTGGTCCTCGGCGCCGGGGGCTTCGCTGGCCAGTTCGTCGCTGGGCTCGCCGCCATCCAGGCGCTCGCGGCGAATGGCCTGGCGCTGGTGATCGCGCACCAGGTTGCTGGCAATCGTGAAGAGGAAGGCCGGCAGGTTGTCGATCTGCTTGTCGGCAGGCAGCCGCGCCAGGCGCAGGAAGGACTCCTGGGTCAGGTCGGCGGCCACTTGGCTATTGCCGGTGCGCCGTGCGACGAACGCCTCCAGGGCCTTCTTGTGCTCGGTGAACAACCGGGCGATCTGCTTGTTCCACGAAGACACGGCACATCCTGGCTCTGGGTCTCAAGAGGAGCGAACGCTAGCAGAAGATGATATTTGTTCGCAATTGCAGTTATTGCGTATCAGCGGGCCCCGAACACACTCAAGCCTTGTCCCAGACTTCGAAGTGATAGGCCGGCTTGTCCGCTTCGGACTGCGCCTCGCTCGACGTCAACTGCCACTGCCCGTGGTCGAACTCCGGGAACCAGGCATCGCCTTGCGGCGACAATTCCACCCGGGTCAGGTACATCCGGCTCACCAGCCCTTTTTCCAGCGCCTGCCCATACAGCTGCGCACCGCCGATCAGCATCAATTCCCCGACGCCCTGCTCGCGCGCCCACTGCTCGGCGCGCACCAGCGCCGCCTCCAGCGACGCGAACACCTCGGCGCCGGCCAGTTGCAGCCCCGGCTGGCGGCTGACGACGATGTTCAGCCGCCCCGGCAATGGCCGGCCCAGCGAATCCCAGGTCTTGCGCCCCATGATGATCGGCTTGCCCAGGGTGGTGGCCTTGAAATACTTGAAGTCCCCCGGCAGGTGCCAGGGCATGGTGTTGTCGATGCCGATCACACGGTTCTCGGCGAGCGCCGCGATCAGGCTGAGGGGGAGTGATGTCTTCATGCCGGCGAGGATAGCACCGGGCGCGTGGGTTATGCTTGCGGCCAGACCTGTGCAATGGAAGAGCTTGTGACTGCACCCACTCCACTCGACAAGCGCTGGCTCACCGAAGCGGTACGCCTGCGCGAGGAACACGCCGGTCCCCTGGAGGACCAGGAGGCCAACCGACGCGCCCGCCAGCAGGGCGGCGACCTGGCCACACGCATCGAGGCCCGCGCTCTGTGGCTGGCCGAGCGCGACGGCATGGACGCGGCGCTGCGCCACTGGAAGCAGGGCGCACGGCTGGCATTGCTGAGCTTGATGGTCCTGGCTCTGTTCAGTGGCGCCGGCCTGGGGCTGGCGGCCCTGGGCGACGGCCAGCGGCCGGTGAACGTGTTCTGGGCCCTGGGCAGCCTGCTCGGGCTGAATCTCGTGCTGCTGCTTGGCTGGGCCGTGGGTTTCTTCTTCGCCGGTGAGCATGGCGCGGCGCTGGGCCGCCTGTGGCTGTGGCTAAGCGAGCGTTTTGCCCGTGACGCCAAGGCCGCGCAACTGGCTCCCGCGCTGCTGGTGCTGTTGCAGCGCCAGCGCCTGAACCGCTGGCTGCTCGGCCTGCTGGTGCATGGCCTGTGGTCGCTGGCAATGCTCGCTGCGCTGGGCATGCTCCTGGCGCTGCTGGCGACGCGACGCTACGGCTTCGTCTGGGAAACCACGCTGCTTGCCGCCGAACCTTTCATCACGCTGACCCAGGCCCTTGGCGCCCTGCCCTCGCTGCTCGGTTTCGCCGTCCCCGACGAGGCGATGATTCGCGCCAGCGGCGACACCCTGCCTGCACTCGATCTGGCGCGCCAGGCCTGGGCCAGCTGGCTGCTCGGCGTGGTGCTGGTCTATGGCCTGCTGCCCCGCATGCTGCTGGCCGCGCTGTGCCTGTGGCGCTGGCGCCAGGGCCGCGAGCGCCTGGCGCTGGACCTCAATCTGCCAGGCTACGCGCAACTGCGCGAAGCCCTGATGCCGCGCAGCGAACGCCTCGGCGTGCAGGATGCAGCCCCCGACACCCTGCCCCGCTTCGAGGCCGGCCAACTGGAACGCGACGGTGGCGGTGCCCTGCTGGTCGGCCTGGAGCTGGACGACCAGCGCCCCTGGCCACCCGCACTGCCTCGTTCGGTCACCCATGCGGGCGTGCTCGACAGCCGCGAGTCGCGCAACAAGCTGCTCGAGCAACTCAGCCGTTTCCCCCCGGCGCGCCTGGCCATTGCCTGCGATCCTCGCCGCTCACCCGACCGTGGCAGCCTGGCCTTGCTCGCTGAGCTGGCGCGCAACGCCGGCGCCACGCGTATCTGGCTGCTGCAGGCGCAGCCCGGCCAGGCCCTGGACGCGGCACGCCTGGGCGACTGGCACGAGGCCCTCGACCGCCTGGGCCTGCCCCATGCCGACACCTCGCCCCTGACCTGGCTGGAGCATGGCCATGACTGAGCCGCTGAAACTGGCCGTGGTCGGCCACACCAACGTCGGCAAGACCTCGCTGCTGCGCACCCTCACCCGCGACGTCGGCTTCGGCGAGGTCTCGCACCGCCCCAGCACCACCCGCCATGTCGAAGGCGCCCGCCTGTCGGTGGACGGCGAACCGTTGCTCGAGCTCTACGACACCCCCGGCCTGGAGGACGCCATTGCCCTGCTCGACTACCTGGAGCGCCTCGAACGCCCGGGCGAGCGCCTGGACGGCCCCGCTCGCCTTGAGCGTTTCCTCCAGGGCAGCGAGGCGGGCCAGCGTTTCGAGCAGGAAGCCAAGGTGCTGCGCCAGCTGCTGGCGAGCCATGCCGGTCTGTATGTGATCGACGCCCGCGAACCGGTGCTGGCCAAGTACCGCGACGAGCTTGAGGTGCTGGCCAGCTGCGGCAAGCCGCTGTTGCCGGTGCTCAACTTCGTTGCCAGCAACCAGCACCGCGAGCCCGAATGGCGCGAGGCCTTGGCGCGCCTGGGCCTGCATGCGCTGGTGCGTTTCGACAGCGTGGCCCCGCCCGAGGATGGCGAGCGCCGCCTCTACGAAAGCCTGGCGCTGCTGCTGGAAGAGGCCCGCCCTGCCCTGCAACGGCTGATCGATGACCAGCAGGCCCAGCGCGAAGCCCGTCGCCACAGCGGCAAGCGTTTGGTCGCCGAGCTGCTGCTCGACTGCGCTGCCTGCCGGCGCAGCGTAGAGGCCGAGCCCGCCGCCGAGGCGCAGGCCATCGAAACCCTGCGCCAGGCGGTGCGCCAGCGCGAGCAACGCTGTGTCGAGGCGCTGCTCAAGCTGTATGCGTTCCGTCGCGAGGACGCCAATGCCGGCGACTTGCCGTTGCTCGATGGGCGCTGGGGCGACGACCTGTTCAATCCGGAGACCCTGAAGCTGCTCGGTGTGCGCCTGGGCAGCGGCGTGGCGGCGGGCGCGGCGGCAGGTGCCGGCGTCGACCTGCTGGTTGGCGGCCTGACCCTAGGCGCCGCCGCGCTCGCCGGGGCCATTGCCGGCGGCGCGCTGCAGACCGCGCGCAACTATGGCTCGCGCCTGATGGGCAAGCTCAAGGGCCAGCGCGAGCTGACGGTGGATGACGCCGTGCTGCGCCTGCTGGCGCTGCGTCAGCAACAGTTGATACTGGCCCTGGAGGCACGCGGGCACGCGGCGCAGGACAGCATCCGCCTCGCGGCGCCAGAGGACAAAGGCTGGCGCGAAGGCAAGCTGCCCGAGGCCTTGCGCAGGGCGCGGGCGCATCCACAGTGGTCCACGCTCAATCCCGGGGCACGGGTCAACCAGGCCGAGCGGCAGGAGCAACTGGAAGCCTTGGTGGCGGAACTGTAGCTCCATGCGCGGCGCCAACCCGCGATGATGGCTAGTGCTTTGCCTTGCGCCTTTGCTCTCGGTACTGCGCCAGGAGAACGCGCATTTCTCTGTACCTGTCGCTATTGATCAACAGCAACGCTACCAGCGCTGCCAGCAGGCTGCTCATGTAGATGAACATGTTGGGACGATATCCATAGGCCGGCAGCGCGATCACCAGGCTGGCCAGGCACATCCCGGCCACGAGCCAGGCCCCCCACGTCCGCCCCCGAACCACAGCGCCATGGCCCAACATGAAGACTGCCAGCGTCAGGAACAGACTCGAAGCAAAGGCGCCATCCTTCAGGCAGTTCCGGCAATACGTGCTCCACACCAGCGCAAATGTCCAGGACACGGCAATGATCGACGAGAAGTAGGCGCCGATGAATACGCCGAAGTAACGCTTCAGAAAAGGCTTGAGCGTCATTGCGCTAGCGCCGCACCTTGCGCAGCTCCACCAACCGCCGGCGCATCTCTCGATGCCGCTGGCTGTTGAATACCAGCAGCGCGAGCAATGGCAGCGCCAGCAGGATTGCCAGCAACACAGCATTCACTCCACTACCGAGCAGGCTCAACGCCATCAGCAAGGCCACAGTCGGTACAGGGAGCACCACCCATACTGCCCATGTGAAGCCCCGGACCATCGCGAAATGCCCGGAACACAGCAGCAAGACCAGCACCGCGCTGGACATCATGGTGAACAGGGGGTTATCCGGGTGATTGCGCCAGTGACTGTCGATCCACAGAGTCGCTGACAACGCCGCCGACAGGAGGCAAATGAAAAACCCCAGCAAGAACGTCGGGAAGTAACGGCGCATGAAAGTCTGGAATTGCGCAGGCTTCATCATCACTCGATCTCTTCATATAGCCCTACAGCGATGCTCTGCACCGTGGCACTCCCGGCCAACCCGAAGGTGGCGCCGAGCGAGTCGCGCATCAGGGTCTGCGTGGCGTGGCTGATCTCGGTCGGGGTGTAGCGCTTGGTCATGGTCCCTGCCGCCTGCTGCAACTTGATCTGCCTGGCCGTCAGGCTCGGGTGCTTGATCGACAGCAGCTCGTCGGTCAGCGCCTTGCGCTGCTGGCGGCTGAGGCTCTTGGACAACTCCAGCCAACTGCGACCCGTGGCAGCCTTGTGTACTTGCAGGTACTTCAACGTGCTCAGGCCCGACGCGCCGACACCCAGCAACGAGACGCCATCGAGCACCATCGAGGCGGCCTGGTACCACTGGTTCTCATCGAGGGCATCGTTGGCCGCTGGGTTGGTCACCTCACGCACCGTGCGCATTACACCGATGCCGCACTGGATGCTGCTGGCGGTGGCGGCGGCGCCACCGACATAGGTCAGAACCAGGCTGGTACCACCGGAAAAGGGCGCGGCAATGGTGCCACTGAACACCACGAACCAGCCGATCACAGCACCCGCGCAGGAAAGGGTCGTGTTGACCGCCTCCTTGACCACCCGCGACTCGCGCGGATTGTGCTGCAGCTGCTGGGTGTACTGGTCAGGTGTCTGGTACTTCTTGATCTCACGCAGGATCACGCGCTTGGGGCGGATGCTGCAGATCGGCTGAAACTCACGCAGGGTGACAATGTTGTATTCAGCGTCGATGTACACCACACCGGCACCAACGATACGCGGATCGGCGTCGATGGCGGCGAACATCTGCGGCAGGTTGATCCGCGCCTGGATACGCTGACGGGCAAGAAACTGGGAGTTGTTGGCCAGGGAATTGACCAGAAGATCTGTCACGAATAGGTTTCCTTGCACAAAGCCTGGCCAAGTCGCATGACCTGCAGGCGTGGGCTTGCCCCGCGCCTACAGGTCATGCAAGCAGCCTCAACGGATCACACGTTCGGGCATGGCACCGGCGCCCAGTCACCCATGTCCGGGTTGCGGCACATGGCGTTGACCTGGTCGGCGCCCGCCTTGGCCACCTGCTGGGCCTCGGCTTTCTTGCCGTTGGCGTTCTGCAGGGTCTTCTCGGTGGCCACCGCTTCCTGTGGCACCTTGGTGTTGGTCTTGGCCGGCTGGACCTTCTTCACATCCTTCTTCTTGCCGGTGGTCACCACCTTCGGCGGCTCGGCCACGGCGACCACTTCGGTGCGCTGCACGCCCACCTGCTTGAGGTCCTGCTCGTAGGCCTGGGTGTAGTTGTTCAGGTTCTCACCCAGACGCCCGTTCACGGTGGTCAGCAGGTTGTTCGACTCCTGCAGTCCGGCGACGATCTCGGCCAGGCGCTTGCGGCCCTCGGTGTCGTTGATGCGGCCAGCCTTGCGGTTCTGGATCAGGCTGGCGAACTCGCGCTGGTAGCAGCTCTGCGACGACTTGGCGTAGGCCGTGGTGCGGTCCATGTCGGCCGCGCTCTTGTCGATGTCGGTGGCGTACGAGGCGATGCGCTGCTTGTCGTCGCTGATCTGTTTCTGGCGCTCGGTGTAGTAGCCGGCCGCGCCGCCAACCAACGCGCCGCCAGCGGCACCGATGGCGGCATTGCGGCCGCGGTTTTCCTTGTCGACCAGGGCACCGGTGAGGGCACCGCCGACCGCGCCGAGCAGCGCGCCGGTGGCGACCGAGCGGGTCATGTCACCGTCGGTGGAGCGCAGGTGCTGCACCGGCTCGTAGCAGTTGGGGTAGTACTCGACCTTGGTCGTGGCGCCAACCTTGGACGCCGGCGAGCTGGCGCAACCGCTCAACAGCACGGTGCTGAAACCGGCTGCCAGCAGCAGTGCGGTACGGGCCTGGGATGCGGTGATCAGGGGTTTGCGGGTGAACATGGTCTGGTTTCTCTTCTTGGGTTTCTGGGTGACCGGGGGCTTCGTGCCACCCGGGAGTCCTTTCTGTCGAAGCTGTCCTTAGGGTCGCGGGGCGGCCGATGCCAGCAGCTCCTTGAGGATCGTCGCCGGATCGGCCCGCCGGTTCTGGCGGTACTCCCCGACGTGGCGGACGAACAGGGTGGCGCGGGTGACCAGGCTGTTGCCCAGCACCGGCTTGCGATTGAGCTCTTCCTTGACCCGCTGGAACTGCGCCTGGATCACCACGTCGGTGTAGCGCGTGCCACTGGCCAGGTTGTCGATGTAGATCGCCACGGCGCCGTCGAGGGCGGCGCGGCCATTGGCGATGGCGGCGCCGTACATGCGCGCGCTGGTCTGGTCACCGGCAGACTCGGCCTTGGCCTGGGTGTTCTGCAGGTTGGTCAGGCGGATGTTGTAGTTGTTGACGGTCTCGGCCACCAGGGCGGCGGACTGGATCAGGTTGCCGGCCGCTTCCTCGCGCTGGCGGGCGATCAACGACACGTTGCGCTTGAGCTCTTCGTTGACCAGCCCCAGCTCGGCCTGCTGGCGCGGGTCGGTGGCGGCAGCGATGATGCTGTCCAGGCGCTTGGTCGGGTCCTGGGCGGCGTCGATGTCGTCGGTCAGGCCGGCCAGGCGACCTTCCTTCTGCCACTGCTCGAACAGCTCCTGGTAGCGCGAGCGCGGCGCCGACAAGGCGCCGATGGCCACGCGGAAACCAGTGGTCTCGTTGCGTTGCTCGGTGCCGTCGACGCCGAACAGCGGGTACTCGCGGCGCATGCCGGTGAACAAGGTGCCCTCGCCTTCGAGGTAGTTGCCGCCCTTGACCACGAAGCCGCCGTAGGCGCCCTGCAGGCGCCCGGCGTTGACCAGCTGGAACGACTCCTGGACCATCTCGGCGGCGTTGCCGATCACATCGAACAAGCCCAGCGGGTTGGGCTGTTTGGTGCCGATCGGCATCAGCCGCGCCGCCTGCCCGGTACCACCGGCGACCTGGTTGAACACCGCGAAGTCGCCCAGCGGCCCTTCGCTGTCGGCGCCTTCGACCTTGCGCGGGAACAACCGCCCTTCCAGCTCCTGGCGGCTGACCGCCGAACCGCCACGGGCGGCGAACTCCCATTCCACCTCGGTGGGCAGGCGCACGAAGCCCACGCCACCATCCTCGGCCTTGCTGCCTCGGCCGCTGACCGGCAGCAGGTCGCGGTGGTGCTTCATCAGCCAGGCGCTGTAGACGGCGGCGAAGCGTTCGGCCTCGAAGCGCGACAGTTTTACCTTGGGCAGGCGCCCCGCCGCGTCGTTGTTCGCCTCGCAGGCCGGTGCCGCGTCGCCGCCGGCCAGCGACGGCGCCTGGGCCATCACCTGGGCGTATTGGCGGGCGGTCACTTCGTACTTGCCGATGAAGTACATCATCGGCGTGAGCGGGCTGCCTTTGTCGACCTTGGGCAGGCTCGGGCCAACGGCCTTCTGCCACTGTGGCGCCAGGTCCTGCAGGCTGAACTGGCCGTTGATGAAGTCGCGCCGGTAACCGGAGATGAACGACTGCTTGTAGCCGGCCTCGCCTTCGCTGAACGGGTAGCCGAGGTTGACCTCGCGGTCGTCGAGGCTGCCCTGGGCCAGCACATAGACACTGCGCAGCACCAGCTCACCGCCACAGGGCAGCGGCAGGCTGACATCGCCCGGCAACGGTTTGGGGTTGTCGAACTTGCTTTCAGTCCCCGGC
This sequence comes from Pseudomonas sp. WC1, assembly GCF_050586565.1. NCBI lineage: Bacteria > Pseudomonadati > Pseudomonadota > Gammaproteobacteria > Pseudomonadales > Pseudomonadaceae > Pseudomonas > Pseudomonas sp. WC1. The sequence continues at coordinate 71,535 of NZ_JBOBDQ010000013.1, read as the reverse complement.
TGCGCCTGGGCAACTGGCTTGGCCTTGTCGTCGCCATCGGCCGGGGAACAGGCGCCCAGGCTCAAAGCGGTCAGGAGCAGGGCGGCAGCCCCGAGGCGGCGATCAGACATCACGTATTCCTTGGCAAGCCTCGATGCGCGCCACCCGCCAGCCGCCGAGGGCGGCGGCGGCGGTGCTGGCCAGCAGCACGGCACACAACGCAACGAGGTAGTGCATGGGCAGCAGGTGGCTGGCGAACTCGCCGGGCACCTGCATGAAAAGTCGGTTCAGGCCATGTTCGGCCAGCAGGTACAACAATCCCGCCGCGGCGGCGGCAAAAAGGCCGCTGTAGAGCGCCTGGAGCACCACGAACAACAGCAGCGCAGCAGTGCCGAAGCCCAGCAGACGCAGCACTGCCAGCTCGCGCTGCTTGCGCTCGACCGCCGCGACTGCGCCTGCGGCGATGGCCGCTACGGCGCCGGCCACAGCCAGGCTGGCGATGATCCAGAACACCAGGTCGAGATTGCGGCTGAGCGATTGCACCTGGGCGATCTGCGCGGCCTGAGTGGAAACCAGCAGCTTGCGTTCGACGAAGAACTGGCGCAGCGGCTCGACATCGCTCAGTTCGCGGGCATACAGGCGGAAGGCCGGGTACACCCGCTGCGCCGCGCTGCCTTGCGCCTCCCCTTGCCAGCCCAGCGCAGCCACGGCGCGGCCATCACGGTAATCCTCGACGGCTTCGAGCAGTTGCAGCGAGGCAAACAGGCCATCGCGCTCGAACGCAGCCAGGGGCAGCACGCTGCTGACCTGAAGGCGCGCCCGTCGCCATTGCATCTGCCCGGCCTGCTGGCGACTGAAGCTGGCCTGCAGTTCGTCCCCGGCCCTGGCACCGAGTTTTTCTGCAGCGGTAAAGCTCAGCACCACCTGTAGCAGGCCGTCCGGGGGGGCGACCTGCCCCAGCAAAGGATCGCCCTCGGCAGTGGGCAGCATCTCCGCCGTCAGGCCACGCCCATGGGCCGGGAGCAACAGCTCGGCGGTCGCAGCGATCTGCCGGGTGCGCGGGATCGCGAAGGCCACTCGCGGGTGCCGGGCCAGTTCCTCGATGAACTCGGCGCGAAAGCGCCCACCGCCCAGGGGAATGATCTCGCGCACACCCGGGTCGCGCTGCAGGCGCTCGGTCAGGCTGCCGACCAGTCCGAACTTCAGCCCGAACAGCACCAGCAACGGCGCGATCACCGCTACCAGCGCGAGCACGGCGCACGCCGACAGCCGCGCATCGTTGCGGTAGTCCTGCCAGGCCAGCCCGGCGATCAGCAGCGGGCGCATCAGGCCGTCCGCTCCAGGCACGCCGTGACGCCGCCATCGGCTTCGCGCCGGCAGGCCATGCGCAGCACTGTCAACCCGGCGTGGCGGGCCAGGGCCTCGTCGTGGGTGGCGACCACACAGGTCACCTGCCGCGCTTCGGCCTCGCACAGCAACAGCTGCATCACCCGCTCGGCGTTGACCGGGTCGAGCGAGGCGGTCGGTTCATCAGCCAGAAGCAGCGTCGGGGCATGGGCCAGGGCACGGGCACAGCTGACCCGTTGGCGCTGGCCGAGGGACAGGGTGGCGGGTTTCTTGCCCAGCTGGTCGTGTACATCCAGCGCTTCGGCCAGGCGCTCAACACTGACGTCATCGCCGAGCCCCAGCAACTGGCGCGGCAGAGAGATGTTGCCGCGCACATCGAGAAAACCCAGCAACCCACCCGCCTGCAGCACGTAGCCGAGGTGGCGGCTGCGCCAGTTGGCCAAACGGTCGAGCTGCCGGCCGCGCCACAGCCCGGCGACATCCTCGCCGCCGAGGACGAAGCTCTCTGCCGCATCCGGCGCCAGCACCAGCGCCAGAAGGTCGAGCAAGGTGCTCTTGCCGCAGCCGCTGGGGCCGACCAGCGCCACCCGCTCGCCCACCGCCAGGTGCAGCCGGTCGATCTGCAGGCTGTAGCGCTGGGCACCCTGCCCGCGTGTCTTGCGCACTCCGTCCAGGCGGATCATCACGGCAGCGTCGACAGCGGGACACGGTACAGGGCGTCGCCCGGTTCGGCCTTGCCGAAGCGCACCCAGTTGGCCATGTCGTTGTGGAAGGTCTCGTACAGGCGGATCTTCGAGTCCAGTTCGTCGATGAAGTCTTCCTGCTCGGCCACCGACAGCGACAGCCACAGGTCCTGGGTCATGCTCAGGGACTTGCTGCGGTACGGCAGGCCGTCGAGGTATTCGCCGAGCACACCGCCCTGGGCCAGGTTGGCGCCCTTGCGCAACGCGCCGGGGTCGCGGCTCATGTAGGCACTGGCGCTGGCGATCTCGTTGAAGAAGTCGCCTGGCGAGCTGCGGGTCTTGCGCGCGGCATCGACGATCAGCTTGAGCGACTGCTGCAGGTCGTTGAGCTGCAGCTTGGTCAGCATCACGCACACCTGCAGGGTCGGCAGCGCCGGGTTGGTCAGGTCGCGGTCGGCGGTCCAGGCGCTGACCAGTTGCGGCGCCTGGCTGGCGCCGTGGCGGCCAAGGAAGTCCATGTGCATGGCGTAGCCGATGGCCTGCGACTTGGCCGCCAGGCTCGAGGCCGAGGTCAGCAGCGGCACGGGTTGCGGTTGCTGGTTGCGCACCTGGTGCACCAGATCGGCAAAGGTCGAGCCGATCTCGCGCACGCGGTCGCCGAAGGCACCGACTTCACCGCCCGGCACGCTGACGTAGAGGTCGCCGATCTGCGGGTTGCTGTCGGCGGTGAGCACACGGTACTGGGTCTCGGCCGCGCCGTGGTTCTTGAGCCCGGCGGGGGTGCGCAGGTGCAGGGCGTAGATCTTGATCTGCTTGCTCAGGGCGGCCTGGCGCACTTCGGCTTCGTTCATCTGGGTGCTGCTGAACGGGTCGTTCTTGCGCAGCGCGCCGGCATCGCTGACCAGCAGGATCAGGCGCCCGCCGTAGCCGGACCAGTCCATGCCCTCGACCGCCTGCATCACGCCGGCGAAGGCGTCCTCGTTGAACGAGTGGCTGGAGACGCTGGTGGCCTTGACCTGCGAGGCGGCCTTGAGGAAACGCGCCGGATCGCGGCCCTGCTCCAGGCTGGCCAAGGTCTTGCTCAGGTACTCCAGGCCCGGGGTGCGCTTGACGCTGTTGCGAAAGCCGACCAAGCCGAAGCTGACGCTGTCCAGCTCGCCACGGGCCGCCAGTTGCTGCTGCAGCTCGCTGACCACCTGGCGCACCCGATCGATGTACGGCTGCATGGACACCGAAGTGTCCACCACCAGGACGATGCCGGTACGGAAGCTGTTGTCGCCGACCGCCGCGACACCGGCCGCCTTGGGCGCGCTGTCGCGGGCGCTGGCACCGGGGTCGATGGAGGCGATGTTGAGCAGTTGCACCGGCTGGCCGCCGGCGTCGAAGCTTTCGCGGTAGTCGAAGATCGGCATCAGGTAGAACTGGTTCTGCGGCACGGCGCTGGCCGCCGGTTCCAGGGCCATCACCTGGGGCACCTGGTCGGGGTTGTTCTGCGCCTTGAGCAGGCTGTCGCGAGCCAGCGGGGTGTCGTCGAGCAGATGCTGCACATCATCCACCTGGCGCATGAACATCACCGGTGAGCGGCCCGAGCGTTCGGTGAACTTGAGCACCAGGCTCTGTTTCCAGTCGCTGGTCTGCGCAGCCGGCAGCCAACCCTCGCGCTGGCCGTCGCTGGCGGCGCCGACCTGGACCCAGGCCTGGCCGCCGACGTCCTTGCGCTGGTAGACATAGAGCACGGAGAAAGCTGGCAGTGTCTCGCCCGAGGCATCACCAGGCTGGGTCACCAGCTGGGCATCAGGCTTGGTCAGCACACGCTGGAACAGGGTCTTCTTGCCGGGCATCAGCAGTGGACGACCGTCGTCCGAGGCGGCCACCGGTGTGACTTTGGGTTCGGTGGGGGCCACGCTGTCGGCGGGCGCCTGCACCACCGGCGTTTCAGGCGCGTGCGCGTCATTGCCGCCGAGCAACCAGAAGAACGCGCCGCCCAGCCCCAGCGCCGCCGCGATCGCCACCGCCAGCACGGCCTTGGCCGGCTTGTTCGAGGCGGGCTTCACAGCGGGCGCGGGCTTGGGTTCGGACCGCCGGGCAGGCTCGCTCACGGGAGCGGCAACGGCTTGCGGAATATTGATGGACACCGGCTGCGGGATGGCCGGTGGCGGGATCGGCAGCGGGCGAACCAATGTGCTGTCGTTGTCCTCGACCGGCGCCTGGACCGTCAGGCGATCCAGCGCCGCCAGCAACGCCGCCGCGTCAGCGAAGCGCTCGTTGGGATCCTTGGCCAGCAGACCGCGCAGGATGTCCTGGTAGCGGCCATGTTCGATGGGCAGTTCCGGCAAGGGCTCGGTCAGGTGCGCCAACGCCGTGGACAACGCATCGGTGCCGTTGTACGGCAGCTTGCCGACGAGGATTTCGTACAGCACCACACCCAGTGCATACAGGTCGGCGCGCCCGTCGATGTCCATGCCGCGCGCCTGTTCCGGGCTCATGTAGCTCGGCGTGCCGACGGCGAAACCGGCCTGGGTGAACTGGGTGTGGTCATCCAGCGACTTGGCGATGCCGAAGTCCGATAGCACCGCGGTGCCATCGGCGCGGAACAGGATGTTGGCGGGCTTGACGTCGCGGTGCACCAGGCCCTGGGCGTGGGCATAACCCAACGCCTGGGCGATCTGGCGCACGTAGACGAGGCCCTGCTCGGGCGTCAGCCCCGCGGCGATCCGCTCCTTCAGCGTGCCGCTGGGCAGGTACTCCATGGCCATGTAGTACAGCTCGCCGACGTTGCCGATGTCGTGGATGGTGGCGATGTTCGGGTGCGCCAGCCGCGCCAGGGTTCGGCCCTCGCGCAGGAAGCGCTCGCAGAAGGTCGGGTCGGCGGCCAGGCTCGCCGCCATGATCTTCAGCGCCACCTTGCGCTCCAGGGAGCGCTGGGTGGCGAGGTACACGCTGGCCATGGCGCCCTGGCCAAGCTCGCTGTCGATGTCAAATCCGGGAATCTGCATGTCCATGGTGTCTTCAGCTGGCCTTCACGACGACGGCGGTGATGTTGTCAGGGGCGCCACGGGTCAGCCCCAGGTGTACGAGACTGCGCACCACCTCATAAGGGTCGGCGTGGCCGAGCACCTCGGCGATCTCGTGGTCCTCGGCGGTCTTGTTCAGGCCGTCGCTGCACAGCAGGTAGGTGTCGCCGGGCTGCACCTGCAAGGCAACGGCCTGCAGCTCGAGGTGGTCCTCGACGCCGATGGCGCGGGTGACGATATTGCCGCGAGGGTGCACACGGGCTTCGGCTTCGTTGAGCAGGCCGCTGTCCTGCAGCTCCTGGACATAGCTATGGTCGTGGCTCAGGCGCTCGATGCGGCCGTCGCGCAGGCGGTACAGGCGGCTGTCGCCGGCCCACAGGCCAATCGCCTGGTCGCCACGCGCCGCCAGCACCACCACCGTGCTGCCCATCATCGCCACGCCACGGCGCACGGCTTCCTCGCGCACGATGCCGTTGACCCAGGCCAGGCCGTCGCGCACCTCGCCGCTGAAGTCGTCGAGCGAGTCGAGCATCGGCAAGCTGCGCAGGCTGTCCATGGCCAGGCTGCTGACATAATCGCCCGCCGCATGGCCGCCCATGCCGTCGGCCACCGCCCACAGGCCTGCCCAGGTCAACTCCAGGCAGGCGTCCTCGTTGATCTTGCGCACCATGCCGACATGGCTGTAGCTGGCCGCTGTGTACTGCATGCCGGTCATCCGATCCGCGCCTCGCTACCCAATAGAAAACCGGCGAAATCCTCGCTGCGCGGCAAGCCCGCGCAGCGCATCAACCCCGGGGCGATCCGTTCGGAACCCTTGCCCCACCAAAGGCTCATGCCTTCGCAGGCGCATTCGGCCAAGGCCAGTGCGCGCCCCTGCGGCGTGGTCGCATCCAACCGCTGCAACCCGCCCACCGTCACACGCGCTTCTTGCACAAGCGGCCTCGCCAAGCGAAACGGCTGCAAAGCGGCCTCGAACGCCTCGAAGACGGCACCCGGCTCAAGCGTCGCCAGCAAGGTTTCCTCGACCGCCTCGAACCATTCCTCGGCCCCGGCCACCACAGGCGCCAGCGGCTCCCCCGGCTCCAGCACCTGGGCCACGGTCAGCGGGAAGTACCGCCCCACCCGGTCGATGCTCGGCATCAGCACCCCGACCACCCCCTCGGGCCCGCAAAGCCCCGGCGCCAGGGCGAAACGCCACAAGGGGCTCACCAGATAGGCCTCGAGCCAGCGCTCGCCCAGGGCCTGCTGGCTCGCCTGGATCCCCGCCGCCAGCCACTGGTCCCAGGGCTGGATGAAACCGTGCGGCAGGCCGCGGCTGACAAAGTCGCCGCGGCAGGCCAGCTTTCCGTAGAAACCCACGTCGTTCACAGATGCTCCGGCAGGCTGAAACCGCTGAGCACTCGGCTGCGGAACGGGTTGAAGGCGCTGCTGGCACGCAGCTCGTAGGACACGCTGGCGCCGTCGACGCGCAGGCGCAGGTTGAAGCGCTCCGGCGAGCCGCCGGCCACCAGGTCGGACTGGTCAAGCAGGCGGAACCAGGCCCACGGCCCTTCCACGGTCAGCCCCGAACGGCCAGAGGCCGACGGTGGCGAGATCGACAGGCGCACCACGCCGATGCTGTTGGGGTTCGGCCACTGCAACGCCACCGGCCGGCTCGGGCCGTGGTCGTAGCTCACCTGCTGGCCGTCGAGGTCTAGCAGGAACTGGGTGATGGTCGCGTCCATCGCCACCGGCTTGAGCTCGAAGCGCACCCCCGGCTGCACGCCGTTGCTGTTGCGGAAGAACGCGTCGCGGATGCTCGCCGCGCGCTGGAAGGTGTACAGCACGTTGCTGTTGATCCCCAGCTTCTGCGCCGCGCCGGGCTGCCAGCTCCAAGGCGTGCTCGACGTGTTGACGTAGGGTTGCAGGTACTTGCGGAAGTAGTTGTCCATCACCCCGCCGACGCCGAAGAACAGGCCGAAGTCTTCCAGGGTCGCATCCCGCGAACTGCCGGCCACCAACGGGTAGCGGCCGCTGAGGGACTGACGGTAGACATTGACCACTTCGCTGGTCCAGGCGGCGTTGAGCTGGTTGCGCACCCCACCCATGACCAGGTTGTGGGTCGAGCCAAGCACCGAGCTCACCAGGTTCTGCACCACCTTCGGATGACGCGCGGCCCCCAGGGCAACACGCTGCGCCGCGGCCTGGGCCTGGTTCTTGGCCTCGCCCAGCAGCGCGTCGCCGCTGGCGCCGACCATGGCGCTGACCTGCACGTACAGGGCGTTGAGGTCGGTAAGCAGGCCATCGATGGCCGCAGGCTGGCCTTCGCCGGTTTCCACCAGGCCGGCCAGCTCGGCGAAGTGCGCGGTGACCGGGTCCACCTCACGGGCGGCCGGGTTGTCGCTGGGCAGCGGCGCATCGCCGAGCAGGCCGCCCAAGCGTTGGCGCAGTTGATCGACACCGGCCTGCTCGGCTTTGGCCTGGACCTTGTCGAGGGTGGTCGGCTGAGCCAGGTTGGTCTCCTTGGCGACCGCCTGCAGCAGCTTCTTCATCGGCGATGTCGGCCCGGACAGCACCCGCAGCACATCGGCGGCCTGGCCGACACTGGTGATCGGCACGAAGTCCAGGTCGGCCAGCAAGGCATCCCAATGGCGGATGTAGTCCTGGTAGTACAGCTGCAGCACATCGTCGGCCAGGCGCTTGGCATCGGCCGACTCGCTGGCCTCGCGGCCCAGCACCCAGCGCTCCTCGGCCAGGGTCTCGCTGTGGGCCAGGCTGGCGGCGAGGAAGGCCTTGCGGTAACCCTCGACGGTGAAGATACCCGGCAGCGGCTCGCTCAATGGCTTGCCGTCCTTGAAGCGGAACACCAGCGCGGCGTCACGCCCGGCGGCATCGCTGACCCGGAAATCGCTGACCCCGGCGGGCAGCTTCTGGCGCTTGACCCGGTCGTAGACCCGTTGGGCCACCGGCAGTTGCTGCAGCTGGCGACGGGTGTCGTCGATCAGGCGCTGGTCCAGGCGGGCGTTCGGCGGACGCTTGTCGAACAGCGCCGCCAGGTGCTGCTCCAGGGCCTGGCGCAGGTCCGGCGCCAGGTCGCGCGGCAGGCTGCGCTCCCAGTCCAGGGTGACCCAGGCCTTGATGAACTCGGCGTCGTAGTGTTCGCCGTCGGCCAGCATGAGGTAGGCCTTGAGCCCCTCGTAGAGGTAGTCGGACGGACCACCGCCGTACAGCTGCTCCTCGATGCGGGTGACCAGGCGCGGGGCGAAGATGGCGATCAGCAGCTTGCGGTAGACGCTGTCCGACTCGCCTTCGAGCATGTCGCCCTGGTACAACCCCAGGCCCTCGGCCCAGCCGGGCGGATCTTCGGCCAGGCGGCGCACGCCATTGAGCAGCGGCAGCACCTCGACCACGTTGCGCTGCGCCGGGCTCAGCTCCTGCACGCTCTTGCCCAGCGGCTTGAGGCGGCTGTCGACCTCGGCGATGTATTGCTGGTTGGCGCGGTAGCTCAGGGTCCACAGGGTACCGACCACCAGCACCAGGGCCACGCTCAGGGCCAGGGCGCCACGGGCGATCCACTTGCGCCGCTGCTCGACCTTCGGGTTGCTGCCGACCAGGCCGCGCTCGGCGAAGGCCACGGCGCTGAACAGCTTCTCGATGAAGTAGCTGCGCCCAGTGCCGTTCTGTCGCGCCAGGTGGGCACGGTCCAGGCCCATGCTCTGGGCCATGCTGCCGATCAGGCGGTCGATGGGGCTGCCTTCCTGGGTACCGCTGGTGAAGTACACACCGCGCAGCAGGGCGCGCTCTTCGAAGGCGTTGGGTTTGAAGATGCCGTCGAGGAAGGTTTTCAGGTTGCCGCGCAAGGCGGCGAACTGCTGGACGAAGCCGTAGACCAGGTCGCGCCGCGCCGGATCGCGCTCCTGCTGCAGGCGCTCGACCAGGCGTTGGTTCAGGCGCTGCTCCAGCAAGGCGAATTCATTGCCGAACTGCGCCAGCGGTCCGTCGCCCTGCTGGCCATCGTCGAGCGGGAAGGTCATGCCCCACACCTGGGCGCGCTCCTCCTTGCTCAGGGTGTCGAAGAACTCCATGAACCCGGGCACCAGGTCGAGCTTGGTCAGCATCAGGTAGATCGGGAAGCGCACCCCCAGCTGGCTGTACAGTTCCTGGATGCGGGTACGGATCGCCGCCGCGTGCGCGGCGCGCTCGGCGTCACTGCCCAGCAGCAGGTCGGACAGGCTGATGGCGATGAACGCGCCGTCGATGGGGCGGCGTGAGCGTTGGCTCTTGAGCAGGTCGAGGAAGCCCAGCCAGGCCGCCTTGTCCACCTGGGCATGGCTGTCCTGGGTGGTGTAGCGGCCGGCGGTGTCCAGCAGCACAGCCTGGTCGGTGAACCACCAGTCGCAGTTGCGCGTCCCGCCAACACCACGGATGGCGCCTTCGCCCAGCTGCGCCGCCAGCGGGAAGTGCAGGCCGGAATTGACCAACGCAGTGGTCTTGCCCGATCCGGGCGGGCCGATGATCACGTACCACGGCAGTTCATACAGGTTGCGTCGCTCGTCGCCGCCCAGGCGTGCCTTCTTCAGCAGCACCAGGGCTTCGTCCATGCGCTGGCGCAGGGTCGCCAGTTCTTCGGCGGTGGCCACGCTGGCGGGGTCCGGCGCGGTCTCCGCAGCCAGGCTCTGCATGACCTTGGCTGCCTGACGCCGGGCCTGGACGATGCGCCACACGCGGTAGGCGATCCACACCGTGAACAACAGGCCGATCAGCACCAGGCGCGGAGCGGCAGGCACCAGCATGTCCAGCAACGGGCCGAGGAACCAGATGATCAGGCTCAGGGCGAGCAGGCCCAGCAGCGGAATCACCCAGCGAATGACAAAACTGAAAAACGCCTTCACTCGACGCCCTCCGCCAGAACGGTGATTTCAACCCGGCGATTCTTCGCCCGGCCTTGCGCGCTGTCGTTCGACGCCAGCGGTTCGGTGTCGCTCAGGCCCTGCGCGGTAAAGCGCTCGGGCTGGCCGGTGCGGGCGGCGAGGAGGTTCTTCACCTCTTCGGCGCGGGCCTGGGACAACGCCCAGTTGGACGGGAAGCGCAGCGTGGCGATGCGCTGGTTGTCGCTGTGGCCGGTGACTTTCACGTTGCCTTTCACTTTCGCCACGGCTTCGGCGATGCGCAGCATCAACGGCTCGAAGTCACCCTTGATGCTGGCGCTGGCCGAGGCGAACAGTTCGTCGCCACGGATGGTCACCACCGAACGGTCCACCGCGTCCTGCACGGCGACCCGCCCGGCCTTGATGTCTTCGGCAAGGAAACCGGCCAGGCGCGGACGCTCCACGGGCTTGGGCTGCACCACCGGACGATCCATGGCCTGCACCGGGATCTCGCCCAGGGCATGAATGCCGCGGAACACCGGCTCGGCGTCGGCCGCCAGCTTCAGGCGCAGGCCGAACAGCACCAGCAGCAGCAACGCCAGGGCCACCGCCAGGCCGACCCAGGGCGGCACGAACTGCGCCAGGCGATCGCGGGCCACGGTGACACCGCGCCAGTGCGGTGACAGCTCGCGCTCGAACTCGCCACGGGCGCTGCGGATAGTCGCGGCGGTGCGCTCGCGCAAGGCTTCGAGCTGGGCGCGGCCACCGTTCATCACCCGGTAGCGGCCTTCGAAGCCGAGGCTGGTGCACAGGTACAGCAACTCCAGCAGATGCAGGCGTTCACGCGGGCTCTGCAGGCAATGCTCCATCAGCTGGAACACCTTCTCGCCGCCCCAGGCCTCGTTGTGCACGGTGATCAGCAGGCTCTGCTTGCCCCAGTCGCTGGCGCTGCCCCAGGGCGTGCTCAGTACCGCCTCGTCGAGCGCGGTGCACAAGGCATAGCGCGCCAGCAGCACCTCGTTGCGCGGCACCCCGGCGGCCTCGGCGCGCTCTTCGAACTGGCGCAGGTAGGCCAGCAGTTGCGCACGCAGGCTGGCCGGGGCCGGATGGGCGATGGTGTTGCGCAGGCGCGTGAGCAGCGCCAGCAATGGACCGGCCGCTTGCTCCAGCGGGTTCAGGCCCGCCGCCTGCCCAGGCGCCAGTGGTTCGGCCGGCACGTTCAGGGGTGGCGGCGGCGCAGCTTGCGCAGGCCCCGGCGCGGCCGGTTGCGGGCCACGGCCACCGGGGCGCGGCATGAACTGGGTGCGGTCGTTGGCGAGCGGATCGTCCGATTGCATCGCGGCTTATCCTCGAATGGCCCAGAAGGCCAGGTTCAGGCCGGGGAACTCGCCGGCGACGTAGAAGGCAAAACCACCGGAATGCTGCAGCTGCTTCCAGTGTTCGCTGCCCCGGTCGAGCTCGAAGTAGGTGGAACCGGCATGGAACGGAATCTGCCGTGGCGCCACCGGCAGCGGCAGCAGGCCGATGCCCGGCAGTTGCAGGTTGACCAGGTCACGGATGTGCTCCACCGCGCCGATCTTGCTCTGTTGGCCAAAGCGGCTGCGCAGGGTTTCGCTGGGCACGTCGGCGCGCACCACCAGGATGAAGCTGGCGCTGTCGAGCAGGCTGCGGTCGGCGAGCATGCCGACGTGGATGCCGTAGGCCTTCTCGACCAATGGGATGGCCACGGCCTTGCTGTCGATCAGCATCGACAGCGCCTCGCGCAGCGCGGCCATTACCGGGGCAAAGGTCGCCGCCAGGTCGTCGTGCTGGTACACCGGATAGCTGTCCGGACGGCGGCCATCGCGGGTGAAGGTGGCGAACTCGCCGGCCAGGGCCACCAGCTCGCTGTACAGCCGCTCGGGGTGCAGCGGCGTCAGCTGGTTGAGGTGCTCGACCAGTGGCTGGGCGCGGTTGACCAATTGCAGCAGCATGAAGTCGGCGATCTCCGAGGCGCCGCCATTGGCCGAGGCGACCACGCGCCCGGCCAGGGCTTCGCCGCGCTGGTGCAGCAAGCCCAGCAGCTCGCCACGAAAGCCTGAGAGCGGGTTGCTGGCGGCCACGTCAAGCAGTGGCGGGATGTAGCTGTCATCCAGCACCAGTGCGCGGTCGGCACGTTTCTCGCGGATACGCACCACGCCCAGCGCGGCATAGTCGCTCAAGCCATCCTCGGCGCGCAGCAGGCGCAGTGCTCGGCTGCCCAGGGCAAGCGGCGCGCGGTTCTCGAACGGGGCGTTGTCGTCGCGCACTTCGCTGACACGGCTGACGTAGCGCGCGCCGTCAGGCACCTCGCCGTCGTCGACGGTATCGCGGGCGCCGGCACGCTTGAGCGGCAGGCCGAGGTGGATCACACCGTTGCGCAGGTCGTCGGGAATCTCCAGCGGCGCGGGCGGCAGGTCGTCACGGGGAATATCGAACGGCGTGCCATCCGGCAGCAGGCCACGGGCGCTGAGGATCGCCAGCTTGCCTTGGGCCAGCAGGCCCTGATCGATCAGCAGTTCGGAAAACCCCCAGGCGGCGGCGCTGAGCGGCCGGCTGCGGGCATCGACGAAGTTTTCCAGGTAGCGGTCGTGCTGCTGGAAGTGCTGGGTGGTGATGAACATCCCTTCCGACCAGACCACGCGATTGTTCCAGGACATGCTTTCTCCGATTGCCTAGCGGGCAGGCTCAGGTTGTGGGGCGGCCACGGCGCTGCGCACGGCGCGCACATCGAGGCTGATCTGATAGTCACGGGGCGGTACCGGCAGCACGCTGCGCCACTGGGCGCGATCGACCTCGCGGTAACCGACCACCAGGCCGATCTGGCGCGTGGCCGGGTCGAGCGGGCGCTCCAGGCGCAGCTGCTCGCCGGGCTGGAGCAGGACTTCGTCCTGGTCGATCAGGTCGGCGCCCAAGGTGGCCTGGGCGCGTTCGGCCAAGGCGAAATAGTCGGCGCGGGCGAAGGCGGCGCTGTTCTTCAGCTCGTAGATGCGCACCCGTACCGGCGCGGGCATGCCGCTGGCACCGGGGTTGAGCCCGGCGGCGGCGCTGAAGTACAGGGTGACCCCCGTGGCGGGCGCCGCCTCGGGGGCTGGCTCGCTCGGCGTGTCCTTGCTGCAGGCACTGAGCAGCACCATGGCCAGGGCTGCGATCAGTCTTGTTGCACTCATCCTCGTCCTCATGACGTCTTGTGTTCTTCCTGTGTCCCGGGCATTGGCCTCAGGAACGTTGAATGCGTTGGCTGTGGGCCTCGTAGGCGCGGCTGAACTCGCGGCCGAACAGGTCCTGGAAGTCGTCTTCGGCTTCCCGGGAAATCTGGCTGTAGAGCTCGGTGAACTGCTGCCAGCAATGGGCCTGGCGTGAACCGCCGAACAGCTTGGCCAGCCCGGCCGCTGGCGCCAGGCGTTCCTCCAGGCGGGCGGGTTCGAAGCGTTTGAGCAGGTGCTTGAGCGCCGCCTCGATACCCGCCATCACCGCCAGTTGGTGGGCGCGCAGGTCGTCGAAGCTGTCGCGTACCGCCTGGTCGGGGGCCATGAACGCCTGGTTGCCCTCGCGCAGCAGCAACAACAGCGCTTCGTCGGCATTGGGGGCGAACTTCAGCGGGTTGTTCTGTACCGGGGCGATGGTGGTCTGCTGCATGCGGAACTCGCCTTTGAGGCTGCTGCGCGCGCGCAACACATCGATCAGGCCCTCGACCATGAGCCGGTAGCTGCGGCCAATGGCCTCCATCTGCGCGGCGGCATCGACGGCGTCGATGCGCAGGTGCTCGATGCCTGCGCCACGCAGGAAAGCCTGGAGCAGCGCATCGCTGTCAGCAGGCGCGGCAACCGTCACGACGGGCTGCGGCCGAACAACAGGCTCGCTCGGGGTCAGTGGCTCCGGCAGCGGCGGTGGCGGTGCTGGCGCCAGTACAGGGGCGGGCTGGATAACAGGTGCCGGGGTTTCATCGAACAGGTTCCAGTCATCCGGGATCACGCCCGGCGCGCCGGGCATGGCTACCGGTAAAGGCGCGGGCGGCGGCGCCACCGGCGTGGGCGGTCGAAAATCATGCTGCTGCGCGGGAACATGATCCGGCTGGCTGACAGGCGGCACGCTGGAAGGGCCGAGAAAATCGAACAGATCCGGCAAGGTGTCGTGGCTCGACGCCCCCTGCAGGAAGGCGGCGGGTGCACCGGCGATGGGCGCGCTCGGAGTGGCCACCTGGTTGGCCATCAAGGCCTCGAAACTATGGGCCTCGGACTGCCCGGCAATCGGGATCGACAAGCCGGAATCAATACGTGCCTGGATCTCGTAATCGCCAATTCGAATAACTTCGCCGTCCATCAACGGCTCACTGTTACCGCGACGCAGGCGAATGCCGGCATGCACCAATTCCACGCCATTGGTGCTGTTATCGGTCAAATAGTAGCGACCATCCTTGAACTGGATCACACAATGTTTCGAAGAAACAAGGCGTTCCGGATCGGGAAGCACCCAATCATTATCCGCGGCCCGACCGACGCTGATGGCACCGTTTTCCAGCAACTTCTCCGGGCACTGCCCCGGGGTGATCTTGTGATAACTGGTAATGGTCAGGCAAAGTGCCATCATGCCTCCTTGCATATATATGAAACACTCATCCATCCATTTGAGTGGATAAACGAGCCCGACCCTGCATTTCGACAAAGCCCTTTGAAATCAAGGGCTGGATGCCAAAACACGCTTCCCGGAAGGCCGTATTAAACCCTATCGGCAAGGCACTTTGATGGCACCTGACCAATGGACGCCAAGGGTTGCCAACTGGTTCACAGTCGCCTTGCGCGGCGCGTAGCTTACCTTGACAGCAATTTGGAAATAAACCATAAATGCGCAACTTAAGAGTGCCAAAGTGATATCACCTTGATATCAACTTCGCATTCTTTGACAAGTTTGTGCGCCAATTCACATTTGCAACTTGGCGCATACGAAGCCCTCGCCAAGGGCCGATATGGAGATCGATTTCTGGTGAACTCACCGCAGCTGCTCGCCGCTGTTTCCGCAGACTTCCCGTGCGGCGATGACCTCGAATACGACGCCGATTTCCTGCAACTGGAACGCGATGCCCAGGGCCGCCCCGAGCGCGTGATGGGCGATGCCGTGCAAGCAGCCGAACCGCCGCAGTGGCGCGCCATCGAACAGTCCTGCACCGACCTGCTGCAACGCAGCAAGGACCTGCGCATCACCCACTTCCTGGTCCAGGCCAACCTGGCCCTGCACGGCCTGCCGGGCCTGGCCGCCAGCCTCGAGCTGATCCGCGACTTGCTCGGCGAATACTGGCTGCACCTGCACCCGCAGCTGGATGCCGCCGACGACAACGACCCTACCGTACGCATCAACGCCCTGGCCGGCCTTACCTGCGACACCAACATCGGCCTGCTGCGCGACGCCGTACTGGTGCGCTCCCGGGCGTTCGGCCCGGTGACCCTGCGCGCCGCCCTGCATGCAGCCGGTGTGCAGCACTTCGCCAGCGAGCAGCTGAGCGCAGAGGAACTGGCCGCCGCCCTGCGCGATGCCGACCCCGAGCAGCTCGAACAGTGCCGCCAGGCGCTGCAACTGGCCCGCGACGCCCTTGACGTCATCGAGAGCCGGGTCAATGACCAGGTCGGCTCGTCCAGCGGCGTCGATCTGTCCGCGTTGCGCCAGCCGCTGCGCCAGGTCCAGCAGGTGCTGGCCGACTACAGCCCGGAAGGCGCAGCGCCGCCTTCGAGCAGCAGCGAAGACCAACCCGCCAGCAGCAGCCATGACGACCGGCAACCCGTTGCCAGCGCTGCCGCGCCACGCTCGACGGCGCGGCCCGGCGAAGTGAACAGCCGCGACGACGTGCTGCAGAGCCTCGAACGCCTGCTGCAGTACTACGCCCGCCACGAGCCATCGAGCCCGTTGCCGGTGCTGCTGCGCCGGGCGAAGAACCTGGTCAACGCCGATTTCGCGACCATCGTCCGCGACCTGATCCCCGAGGGTCTGTCGCAATTCGAGAACCTGCGCGGCCCCGAAGGCGACTGACGCCTCGACACCGCATCAACACCGACGCCTGCAACAAGCAACGCCGCCTTACCGGCGACCAGGAGGAACAACGTGGCGAAAGACAGCTCCCAGAAGTTCATCGCGCGCAACCGTGCGCCGCGGGTGCAGATCGAATATGACGTCGAGCTGTACGGCGCCGAGAAGAAGGTCCAGCTGCCCTTTGTCATGGGCGTGCTCTCGGACCTCGCCGGCAAGCCCGCCGAACCACTGCCGGCGGTGGCCGACCGCAAGTTCCTGGAGATCGACGTCGACAATTTCGACTCGCGCCTCAAGGCCATGAAGCCCCGCGTGGCGTTCAACGTGCCCAACGAGCTGACCGGTGAAGGCAACCTGAGCCTGGACATCACCTTCGAGAGCATGGACGACTTCAGCCCCGCCGCCGTGGCACGCAAGGTCGATGCGCTGAACCAGCTGCTCGAGGCCCGCACCCAGCTGGCCAACCTGCTGACCTACATGGACGGCAAGACCGGTGCCGAGGACATCATCCTCAAGGCTATCAAGGACCCGGCCCTGCTGCAGGCCTTGGCCAGCGCGCCGAAACCCGCCGACACCGAGCCGAAGGCCTGAGGAGACCGACCATGAACGATCCGTTGCGCGACAGCCAGGCCCCGCAGGCGGCCACCCAGGACCCGAGCGAGTTCGCCAGCCTCCTGCTGCAGGAATTCAAGCCCAAGACCGAGCGGGCCAAGGAAGCCGTCGAGAGCGCCGTGCGCACCCTCGCCGAGCAGGCCCTGGCGCAGACCAGCCTGGTGTCCAACGATGCCATCGGCTCGATCGAGCAGATCATCGCCGCCATCGACGCCAAGCTCACCGCCCAGGTCAACCAGATCATCCACCACGATGACTTCCAGAAACTGGAAAGCGCCTGGCGTGGCCTGCACTACCTGGTCAACAACACCGAGAGCGACGAGCAGCTGAAGATCCGCGTGCTCAACATCTCGAAGAACGACCTGCACAAGACCCTGAAGAAGTTCAAGGGCACCGCCTGGGACCAGAGCCCGGTGTTCAAGAAGCTCTACGAAGAGGAATACGGCCAGTTCGGCGGCGAGCCGTACGGCTGCCTGGTGGGCGACTACTACTTTGACCAGTCGCCGCCCGACGTCGAGCTGCTCGGCGAGGTGTCGAAGGTTTGCGCCTCTATGCACGCGCCGTTCATCTCCGCCGCCTCGCCGACGGTGATGGGCATGGGCTCGTGGCAGGAGCTGAGCAACCCCCGTGACCTGACCAAGATCTTCACCACTCCGGAATACGCCGGCTGGCGCTCGCTGCGCGAATCGGAAGACTCGCGCTACATCGGCCTGACCATGCCGCGCTTCCTGGCGCGCCTGCCCTACGGCGCCAAGACCGATCCGGTGGAGGCCTTCGCCTTCGAGGAAGACACCGACGGCGCCGACAGCAGCAAGTACACCTGGGCCAACGCCGCCTACGCCATGGCGGTGAACATCAACCGCTCGTTCAAGCACTACGGCTGGTGCTCGCGTATCCGCGGCGTGGAGTCGGGTGGCGAAGTCGAAGGCCTGCCAGCGCACACCTTCCCCACCGACGACGGTGGCGTGGACATGAAGTGCCCGACCGAGATCGCCATTTCCGACCGCCGCGAAGCGGAGCTGGCCAAGAACGGCTTCATGCCGCTGCTGCACAAGAAGAACACCGACTTCGCCGCCTTCATCGGCGCCCAGTCGCTGCAGAAACCGGCCGAGTACGACGACCCGGACGCCACCGCCAACGCCAACCTGGCCGCGCGTCTGCCGTACCTGTTCGCCACCTGCCGCTTCGCCCATTACCTGAAGTGCATCGTTCGCGACAAGATCGGCTCGTTCAAGGAAAAGGACGAGATGCAGCGCTGGCTGCAGGACTGGATCCTCAACTACGTCGACGGCGACCCGGCGCACTCCACCGAGACCACCAAGGCCCAGCACCCGCTGGCGGCCGCCGAAGTGGTGGTCGAGGAAGTCGAAGGCAACCCGGGTTACTACAACTCGCGCTTCTACCTGCGCCCGCACTACCAGCTCGAAGGGCTGACCGTGTCGCTGCGCCTGGTGTCGAAGCTGCCTTCGGCCAAAGGGGCCTGATCATCGCGGGCCAGCCCGCTCCCACGCTGGGGGCGGGCTGCCCGCGATTAGCCACTCAACGCTAACCGACGCGAAATCCCGAGGACATCATGGCTGTAGATATTTTCATCAAGATCGGCGACATCAAGGGCGAGTCCCACGACAAGGCCCACAAGGACGAAATCGACGTGCTGAACTGGAGCTGGGGCATGTCCCAGTCCGGCAACATGCACCTGGGCAGCGGTGGCGGCTCGGGCAAGGTCAACATCCAGGACCTGTCCATCACCAAGTACATCGACAAGTCCAGCCCCAACCTGATGGCCCACTGCTCCAGCGGCAAGCACATCGACAAGGTCAAGCTGACGGTGCGCAAGGCCGGCGGTGAAAGCCAGGTCGAGTACCTGATCATCAACCTCGAAGAGGTGATCATCAGCTCGCTGAGCACCGGCGGTTCGGGCAGCGACGACCGCCTGACCGAGAACGTGACCCTGAACTTCGCCAAGGTCACCGTCGACTACCAGCCACAGAAAGCCGACGGCACCAAGGAAGGCGGCCCGATCAAGTACGGCTGGAACATCCGCTCGAACGTCAAGATCTGATCGACCGCGCCCGTGCCGCGCCACCGTGCGGCGCGGGTGCACCTCCCCACGCGTCACCCGCTCACGGTGAACATCATGGCCAAGCCTTCTTTCATCAACCTGTGGAATGCCTACCCCAGCGTGTCATCGCCCTGCGACGGCGGGTGGGACAACCAGTGCGCCATCCGCATGAGCATCGCGCTCAACGGCGAGATGAGCCTCAAGGTCAACAAATCGACCTATACCGAACCCAAGTGCGCCCACGACCATGCCCGTGGCGCCGAATCCCTGGCCAACTGGCTGGAGACACGATTGTTCTACCCGCTGAAGATTGCCGGTACCGCCAAGGCCCGCGACGCGCTCAAGGGCAAGACCGGGATCATCTTCTACAAGGACTGCTTCGCCCGCAACGGACAAAGCCAGGAGAACCGCACGGGCGACCATATCGACCTGTGGAACCGCGGCCTGACCAAAGGTTTCTCCGACCACAACTACCAGTCGAAGCAAGTCTGGTTCTGGGAGCTCACATGACCCGCGCTGTCCTGGCCGGTGCCCTGCTGCTGGCCCTGAGCGCTTGCGCCGACGCCGAACTGCTGAACGAGGCGAACCTGGGCGGGCAGGCCGTGAAGCTGAGCGAGAATGCCGGCCAGTGTGTGCTTGATCGCGGCGAACAGCGCCTGGCGCTGGACATGCAATGGCCCTGCGGCCTGAGCCCGGACCGCGCCGGCAAGGCCCGGGTCGAGCAGTTCAATGGCACGCCGGTGGTGCTGGTGACCCATGTGCAGCCGCACCCGACGCTCAAGGGTGAATGCCTGAAGACCTCGCGCGCCGTGCGCCTGACCCAGGCCGGCCTGGAAGCCTCCACGCCCGCGCCGAGCGCCTCCTGCGACACCGGCTTCGAAGACCAGAAAATGTTCACAGGGATGTTCCAGTGGTAGCCGAAATCGCCACCCGCGACCGCTTGCAGCCTTCGCTGCTGGATCGCCTGACCGACGATGACCCGGGCAACCCGCAGGAAGCCCCCGACAAGCGCGTGCTCAGCCTGCAGCAGCTCAAGGCCTCGGTACTGCGCGACCTGGCCTGGCTGCTCAACACCACGTCGCTGCTCGACACCGGCGCCACGCTGAACTCCCCGGCCGGCGCCTCGGTGATCAACTATGGGCTGCCGGCATTGGCCGGCAACAGCGCGTCGAACATCGACCTCAACGCGCTCGAACGCATCATCCACCAGGCCATCGCCACCTACGAGCCGCGCATCCTCGCCCATACCCTGAAGGTACGGGCCCAGGCCGCGCCCGGCGAGATGAACGCCAACGCCCTGAGCTTCGAGATCGAAGGCGACCTGTGGGCCCAGCCGGCGGCCCTGCCGCTGCTGCTGCAGACCGACGTCGACCTGGAATCCGGGCACGTGCGCGTGGCCCCCGCCGACCGCCGGAGGCGCGCATGAACCCGCGCCTGCTCGAGCTGTACAACCAGGAACTGCAGCACATCCGCGAGGGTGCCGCGGAGTTCGCCAAGGAATACCCGAAGATCGCCGGGCGCCTGACGCTGTCCGGGATCGAGTGCGCCGACCCTTACGTCGAGCGCCTGCTTGAAGGCTTCGCATACCTCACCGCGCGGGTGCAGCTCAAGCTCGACGCCGAATACCCGACCTTCACCCACAACCTGCTGGAAATCGCCTACCCGCACTACCTGGCGCCGACCCCGTCGATGACCGTGGTGCAACTGCAGACCGATCCCGACGAAGGCTCGCTGGCCGCCGGGTTCCAGCTACCCCGCGACAGCGTCCTGCGCGCCAATCTCGGGCGCAATTCGCAGACGCCCTGCGAATTTCGCAGCACCCAGGACGTCACCCTGTGGCCGTTGCAGGTGGCCCGGGCCGAGTATTTCGGCAACCCCGGCGCCGTGCTCGGGCGCCTGGCCGCCAGCGAACCGAAAGCCCGCGCCGGGCTGCGCCTGACCCTGCGCAGCGGCGCCGAGATTCCGTTCTCCAGCCTGCCGCTGACGCACTTGCCGCTGTACCTCAACGGTGCCGACGAAACCCCGTTCCGCCTGTACGAACAACTGCTCGGCAGCGCCTGCGCGGTGTTCGCGCGCCAGCCGGGCGCCGACTGGGTCGAACGCATCCCGGTCGAGGACGCCTTGCTGCCCTGTGGCTTCGATGACCGCGAAGCGGCGTTGCCGGTGGTGCCGCAGGCCTTCCAGGGCTACCGCCTGCTGCAGGAGTACTTCGCCCTGCCCCAGCGCTACCTGTTCATCGACTTCGCCGGGCTCGAGCGCGCGGTCAAGCGCTGCGACGGCCAGGAGTTGGAGCTGCTGGTGCTGTTCGACCGCATCGACGCCGCGCTGGAAAGCAGCGTGGGCCCCGCCCAGTTCGTGCCGTTCTGCACCCCGGCGATCAACCTGTTTCCGCGCCGGGTGGATCGCATCCACCTGACCGACCGGGTCCACGAGCACCATGTGATCGCCGACCGTACCCGGCCCACTGATTTCGAGATCCACTCGTTGCAGCGGGTCACCGGCCACGGTACCGGGCCGGACCAGGAATTCCTGCCGTTCTACGCGGTGCGCGACCCGTCGCGCTATGGCCGTGACCAGGCGTACTACCTGGTGCGCCGCGAACCGCGCGTGCTTTCCAGCGAGCAGCGGCGCAACGGTACGCGCTCCAGCTACATGGGCAGCGAGACCTTCGTCAGCCTGGTCGATGGCAACCAGGCGCCGTACCGTCATGACCTGCGCCAACTGGGCATCAGCGCGCTGTGCAGCAACCGCGACCTGCCGCTGTTCATGAATGTCGGCGACGGGCGCAGCGACTTCAGCCTGGCCGACAGCGCACCGGTATCCGCCGTGCGCTGCCTGGCCGGCCCCAGTCGACCGAAGGCCAGCCATGCCCACGACAACAGGGCCTGGCGCCTGATCAGCCAACTGTCGCTGAACTACCTGTCGCTGGCCGAACAGGGTCAGGGCGCCGCCGCCCTGCGCGAACTGCTGCGCCTGTACGGTGACCAGCAGGACAGCGCCCTGCAGCTGCAGATCGATGGCCTGCGCGAAGTCAGCTGCAAACCCTGCACGCGGCGCCTGCCGATGCCCGGGCCGATCGTCTTCGGCCGTGGCCTGGAGATCACCCTGACGTTCGACGAGAACGCCTTCCGCGGTACCGGGGTGTTCCTGCTGGGCGCGGTGTTCGAGCGCTTCCTGACCCGTTACGTGTCGATCAACAGCTTCACCGAAACCGTGCTGCGCACCAGCGAACGAGGCGAGATCATGCGCTGGAAAGCCAAGCCCGGGCGCAGGCCGAACCTGTGAACACGCTACAGGCCATGCAGGCTGAGCCCTGGGAGTACGATTTCTTCCAGGCGCTGCGCCGTCTCGAGGCGGAGAACCCCGAGCTGCCCCGCTTCGGCCACTCGCTGCGCCTGGCTGACGAACCGGTGCGCCTGGGCCAGCGCCTGGACTGCGGCTTCGCCCCGGCAACGCTGGCCTCGGTCACGGCCAACGACGACCAGCCAGCGCGCCTGGAGCAGTTTTTCTTCGGCCTCGGCGGCCCCAACGGCCCCCTGCCGCTGCACCTGACCGAGTACATGCGCGAGCGCCAGCGCAACCACGCCGACCCAACCAGCAAGCGCTTTCTCGATGTCTTCCACCACCGCTTGCTGAGCCTGTTTTATCGCGCCTGGGCCGAGGCCCGTCCAACCGTCAGCCATGACCGCCCGGGCGACGATTACTGGGCCGCGCGCCTGGCCGCCCTCAGCGGCCGCGGTCAACCGGAGCTGCAAGGCCAGGGGCCGCTGGCCGATACCGCCAAGCTGCACTGGTCCGGTCACCTGGCCGCGCAGACCCGCTACCCGGATGGCCTGTGCAGCATCCTGGCCAGCTACTTCGGCGTGCCGGTGAAGCTGGAGGAATACGTCGGCCAGTGGCTGGAGCTGCCTGAACGCAGCCAGCTCGGCGTGCGCGCCAACCGCCTGGGCGTCGACCTGTGCCTGGGCCGCTACGTCTGGGACCGCCAGCACAAGTTCCGCCTGTGCCTGGGCCCGCTCACCCTTGACCAGTACCACGCCCTGCTCCCCGGCGGTCAGGCGTTCGTCGAGCTGGCTGCGTGGGTCGCCGAGTACCTGGGCCAGGAGCTGGACTGGGACCTCAACCTCATCCTCGCGCAGGGCCAGGTGCCCGCGCTGCAACTCAATGCCGACCAACGCCTGGGGTTCGACACCTGGCTCGGCCGGCCGTCGCACGATGCCAACGACCTGAAGCTCGCCCGGTACTACGCCGAGCGGCCGGTCAACGCCCCGCCAACAAGGAGTCAGGACCATGGGTGAAATCAGCCGCGCCGCGCTGTTCGGCAAACTCAACAGCGTCGCCTACAAGGCCATCGAGGCCGCCACGGTGTTCTGCAAGCTGCGGGGCAACCCCTATGTCGAGCTGGCGCACTGGCTGCACCAGTTGCTTCAACTGCAGGACAGCGACCTGCATCGCATCATCCGTCAGTTCAACATCGAGCCGGCGCGCCTGGCCCGCGACCTGACGGACGCCCTGGACCGCCTGCCGCGGGGCTCGACGTCGATCACCGACCTGTCCTCCCAGGTCGAGGAAGCCGTCGAGCGCGGCTGGGTGTACGGCAGCCTGATGTTCGGTGAAAGCCAAGTGCGCACCGGCTACCTGCTGGTTGGCATCCTCAAGACCCCGAGCCTGCGCAACGCCCTGCTGGGGCTGTCCAGCGAGTTCGCCAAGCTGAAGGTCGAGGCCCTGAGCGAACGCTTCGACGAGTACGTGGGCGATTCGCCGGAAAACAACCTGGCCGCCAGCGATGGTTTCAGCGCCGCCGCCCCCGGCGAGGCCAGCGGTGCCGTAGCCCCGGCGGCGATGGGCAAGCAGGAGGCGCTCAAGCGCTTCACCGTCGATCTCACCGAGCAGGCGCGCAGCGGCAAGCTCGACCCCATCGTCGGCCGTGACGAGGAAATCCGCCAGCTGGTGGACATCCTCATGCGCCGCCGCCAGAACAACCCGATCCTTACCGGCGAGGCCGGCGTCGGCAAGACCGCCGTGGTCGAAGGCTTCGCCCTGCGCATCGTCGCCGGCGACGTGCCGCCGGCCCTGAAAGACGTCGAGCTGCGCAGCCTGGACGTCGGCCTGCTGCAGGCCGGCGCCAGCATGAAGGGCGAGTTCGAGCAGCGCCTGCGCCAGGTCATCGAAGACGTGCAGGCCTCGCCCAAGCCGATCATCCTGTTCATCGACGAAGCCCACACCCTGGTCGGCGCCGGTGGCGCGGCCGGCACGGGCGATGCCGCCAACCTGCTCAAACCGGCCCTTGCCCGTGGCAGCCTGCGCACCGTGGCGGCGACTACCTGGGCCGAGTACAAGAAGCACATCGAGAAGGACCCGGCGCTGACCCGGCGCTTCCAAGTGGTCCAAGTAGACGAGCCGAGCGAGGCCAAGGCGCTGCTGATGATGCGCGGCGTGGCCTCGACCATGGAGAAGCACCACCAGGTGCAGATCCTCGACGAAGCGCTGGAAGCCGCCGTGAAGCTGTCGCACCGCTACATTCCGGCGCGCCAGTTGCCCGACAAGTCGGTGAGCCTGCTCGACACCGCCTGCGCCCGCGTGGCCATCAGCCTGCACGCGGTGCCGGCCGAGGTGGACGACAGCCGTCGGCGCATCGAGGCGCTGGAAGTCGAGCTGCAGATCATCGCCCGCGAGGCCGCCATCGGTGTGAACACCGGGCAACGTCAGCCCCAGGCCGACAGCCTGCTGGCCGAAGAGCGCGAGCGCCTGGCCGCCCTGGAAAGCCGTTGGGCCGAGGAGAAAGCCCTGGTCGACGAGCTGCTGGCCACCCGCGCGCAACTGCGTGAACAGGTCGGTGTGGTCGATCAGGAAGTAGACGTGCAGGGCAGTCATGAGCTGCGCGAAAAACTCATCGACCTGCAGCAGCGCCTGAGCCAGCTGCAAGGCGAGAGCCCGCTGATCCTGCCAACCGTGGATTACCAGGCGGTGGCCTCGGTGGTCGCCGACTGGACCGGTATCCCGGTGGGGCGCATGGCGCGCAACGAGATCGAGACCGTGCTCAACCTCGACTCGCATTTGGCCAAGCGCATCATCGGCCAGGATCACGCGCTGAAGATGATCGCCAAGCGCATCCAGACCTCCCGCGCAGGCCTCGACAACCCGAACAAGCCGATCGGTGTGTTCATGCTCGCCGGCACCTCCGGCGTGGGCAAGACCGAGACCGCCCTGGCCCTGGCCGAGGCCATGTATGGCGGTGAACAGAACCTGATCACCATCAACATGAGCGAATTCCAGGAAGCCCATACCGTCTCGACCCTCAAGGGCGCGCCACCCGGCTACGTCGGCTACGGCGAAGGCGGCGTGCTGACCGAAGCGGTGCGCCGCCGCCCGTACAGCGTGGTGCTGCTGGACGAGGTGGAAAAAGCCCACCCCGACGTGCATGAAATCTTCTTCCAGGTGTTCGACAAGGGCGTGATGGAAGACGGCGAAGGCCGCCAGATCGACTTCCGCAATACCCTGATCCTGCTCACCACCAACGCCGGCACCGAGCTGATCGCCAACACCTGCAAGGACCCGAAGGCCCTGCCCGACCCCGAGGCCGTGGCCACTTCTCTGCGCAAGCCGCTGCTGGAGATCTTCCCGCCGGCGCTGCTCGGTCGCCTGGTGACCATCCCCTACTACCCGCTCAGCGACACCATGCTCAAGGCCATCACCCGCCTGCAGCTGGAGCGCATTCGCAAGCGTGTGGAAGGCACCCACAAGGTCGGCTTCGCCTACGACGACGAGGTGGTCGAGCTGATCGTCTCGCGCTGCACCGAAACCGAAAGCGGTGGCCGCATGATCGACGCCATCCTCACCAACGGCCTGCTGCCGGATATGAGCCGCGAGTTCCTCACCCGCCTGCTCGAGGGCAAGCCGCTGGCCAGCGTCAGCATCAGCCGTCGCGACAGCGACTTGCACTATGACTTCGGCGCCGCCGACTGACAGGACCGACCATGCTGTTCAAGCAGTTCACGCGCCTGGCGCAAATCAACAGCCCCCTGGGGCCGAACAAGCTGATCCTTGCCGAGATGGGCGGCAGCGAGGAGCTTGGCCGCCTGTTCGACTACGAGCTGCAGCTGACCAGCGACGACCCAGCCATCGACCTCAACCAGCTGCTGGGCAAGCCCATGAGCCTGAGCGTGCAGCAGAGCCTCGGCACATCGCGGCACTTCCACGGCATCGTCGCCCGCTGCAGCCAGTCGGTGGATCAGGGCCAGTTCGCCAGCTACCGCGTCACCCTGCGCCCTTGGCTGTGGTTGCTGACGCGCACCAGCGACTGCCGGATCTTCCAGCACCTGAGCGCGCCGCAGATCATCAAGCAAGTGTTCCGCGACCTGGGTTTCTCGGATTTCGAGGACCTGCTCAGCCGCAACTACCGCGAGCGCGAGTACTGCGTGCAGTACCGCGAGACCAGCTTCGACTTCGTCAGCCGGCTGATGGAGGAGGAAGGCATCTACTACTTCTTCCGCCACGAGCAGGAACGCCACGTACTGGTGCTCGCCGACGCCTATGGCGCGCACCAGAAAGCCCCCGGCTACGAGACCGTGCCCTACTACCCGCCGGACGGCCAGCACCGCGAGCGCGACCACATCAACGACTGGCACCTGGCTCAGGAAGTCCAGCCCGGCTCCCTGGAGCTAAACGACTACGACTTCCAGCGCCCCAGCGCGCGCATCGACGTGCGCTCGGCCATGCCCCGGCCGCACCAGGCCGGCGACTACCCGCTGTACGACTACCCCGGTGCCTATGAGCAGACCCAAGATGGCGAGCACTACGCCCGCACCCGCCTGGAATCGCTGCAAAGCCTGCACGAGCGCGTCGAGCTGCGCGGCAACGCCCGGGGCCTGGGCAGCGGCCATCTGTTCAGCCTGAGCAACTTCAGCCGCCAGGACCAGAACCGCGAGTACCTGATCGTCGCCGCCCGCTACTACGTGCACCAGGAACGCCTGGAAAGCGGTGGCGGCAGCGGCGCGGCGCAGTTCGAGAGCAACCTGAGCTGCATCGACGCGCAGCAGAGCTACCGCCCGGTGAGCAGTTCGCTGCGCCCGATCGTCAAGGGGCCGCAGACCGCCGTGGTGGTCGGCCCGGCTGGCGAGGAGATCTGGACCGACCAGTACGGCCGGGTGAAGGTGCACTTCCACTGGGACCGCCACGACCAGTCCAACGAGAACAGCTCGTGCTGGATCCGCGTGTCCCAGGCCACGGCCGGCAAGAACTGGGGCTCGATCCAGGTCCCGCGCATCGGCCAGGAAGTCATCGTCAGCTTCCTCGAAGGCGACCCCGATCGGCCGATCATCACCGGGCGGGTGTACAACGCCGAACAGACCGTGCCCTACGACCTGCCCGGCGGCGCCACCCAGAGCGGCATGAAGAGCCGTTCGAGCAAGGGCGGCAGCCCGGCCAACTTCAACGAAATCCGCATGGAGGACAAGAAGGGCGCCGAGCAACTGTACATGCATGCCGAACGCAACATGGACACCGTGGTCGAGCAGAGCGAGACGCTGTCGGTGGGCGTCAACCGCACCCAGACCGTCGGCATGCTCGAGACCATCACCATCGGCCAGGACCGCATCCGCGCCGTGCGCCGCGACGACATGCTGCTGGTCGGCGCGAGCAAGACCGACAGTGTCAGCACCAGCTACCTGATCGAAGTCGGCGAGAACCTGCGCCTGGTCTGCGGCAAGAGCGTGATCGAGCTCAACGCCAGCGGGCAGATCAACATCAGCTGCGAGCAGTTCAGCTTCCACGCCAACGCCGACGCCGAGATCAACACCGGCGGCACCCTTGACCTGAACGTGGGCAGCGGCGCGCAGACCGACCCGAACAACCAGGGCGTGAAAACGGCCATCGACGGCGCGGTGAAGGCCCTCTTTCCCGGCGCCGGCAAGTAACGAGAACAAACCATGAGCTACCGCGTCAACGAATTCCGCTTCGCCCTGCCCGATGCGCAGGTACGCGACACCAGCATCAACATCCTGCGCTTCGAAGCCCTGGGCACCTCGCTGATCGTCAGCCGCAGCCTGCTCGAAGAGGGCGAGACCCTGCAGAGCAACTTCGACGGCCAGTTGCAGCGCCTGCAGCAACAGGTCAAGGACCTGCAGTTCCAGCCGGCCCGCGCCACCCAGGTGGGCGCGGCGCAGCCGATCGAGGCGATCGAGCTGAGCAGCCAGTTCAGCAAGGGCCAGGAAAAGGTCTACCAGTACCAGCTGGCGCTGGTGCTGCCGGGCACGCGCAAGATGTTCGCCCTGAGCTACGTCAAACCCACTCCCCTGGGCGAGGCCGAGGCGACGCACTGGGCGGCGCTCAAGCAGTCCCTCGACTTCGACAACCTGGGCTGACCCCGCACCATGTCCGACGCTCTCTGGGCCGCCCGCGAAGGCGATGCGCTGCTGCACACCTCGGTGATGGCCGACATCATCGGCGGCGTGCTGGAAGTCGCCGCCAACGTCGCCATCGGCGCTCTGGCCACCGCTACGGTGGCCGCGGCACTGGGCCTGACAGTGGTCACCGGCGGCCTGGGCTGCTTCGTGCTGGGCGCGGTGGTGGGCTTGGTGGTCGGCGTGGTCATGGCCAAGACCGGCGCGGACACCGGGCTCAGTCGATTATGCGAGGGCATCGGCAACGCCCTGTTCCCGCCGACCGTGCAAGCCACCATCGCCAGCGGCTCGCCCAACACCAAGACCAACGGCAAGCGCGCCGCGCGCGCGGCCGGCGTGGTCACCGCGCCCTCGGCACCGGCCAGTGGCGAGGGCGGTGGCGCGCAGGCCGAGGAACAGGAAGAGACCTTCCTCGACATGGCCAAGGGCTTTTTCTCGCAGATGTGGCGGCCGACCGTCGCCAGCCCCGCGCCCAACACCCAGGAAGCCCCCGACGACAAGGTGCTGTGCACCAAGCACCCGCCGATGCCGCCGCAGTACCTTGCCGAAGGTTCGAGCAAGGTATTGATCAACGGCCACCCGGCCTGCCGCAGCGGCGATCGCAGCACCTGCGAGGCGGTGATCGTCGATGGCGGACTGGTATCGGACAACGTGCGCATCGGCGGCGGGCCGATCGTGGTGCGTGAAATACGCAGCGGCAAGACGCCGGGGATCGGCCTGGCGATTACGGCGTTGATGATGTTGCGGGGGCGGGGGGGGAAGTTTTATAGCAAGTTTGGGTGCATGCTCGTCGGAGGCGTGGTCAGTTTTGCCAGCAGCCAGGTGACCGCCGCCCTGACTTCGGCCATCGTCGGCTCGCCAAACCCTGTCCACGCGCCTACTGGTGCGAAGATTCTGAGCGACGAACACGACCTCGACTTCACCCTCCAGGCCATGATCCCACTGGACTGGCAACGCTACTACAACAGTCGCGATGAACGCCGCGAGGGTCTGTTCGGTGCCGGTTGGAGCGTCCCCTATGAAGTGTCTGTAAGGGTCGAGCACGACCGTCTGCTGTATACAGACGAGCAAGCTCGTGTCATCGACATGGGAATGATCGCCCTCGGCGACGCCGTCTTCAGCGCTGGCGAAGGCATCAGCGTGCGACGCGCCCTTGATGGCGAGCTGCTGATCGAAGACATCAGCAGCGGCCTCTATCGTTTGTTCGAACCCAGTCCACAGGACGCCAACCACCTGCGTCTGGCGAAACTGGGAGATCGCAACGACAACCGCATCCACCTGGACTATGACGATCTCGGGCGCCTGATGTGGCTGCGCGACACCTTTGACCGCGTGCGGATCAAGCTGCACTACAGCGGCGCTTGGCCACGTCGAGTCAACCATATCGAACGGGTGTTCGTCGATGACGATGCTGAAACGCTCGCCAGCTATCGCTACGACGCCGCTGGCGATCTGGCCGAGGTCCACGATGCACTGGGGCAATTGCAGCGTCGATTCATGTATGACGAAGGTCGGCGCATGGTCGGGCATCAAACAGCCAATGGCCTGCTTTGCCATTACCAGTGGCAGAAACTGGACGACTGGCGGGTGATCCGGCACTGGACCAACGCCGGCGACGAGTATCACTTCGAATACGATGTCGAGGCTGGCATCACCTGCATCACCGACCCGCTGCTACGCACCAGTGTGCGGCGCTGGAACGCGCAGTTCCAGATCATCGAGTCGAGCAACGCGCTGGGCCAGACCTGGCGCTTCCACTGGAACGATGAACGTCAGCTGCTTGCCGCCACCGATCCTGAAGGCGGTGAGTGGCGCTTCAGCTACGACGAATCCGGCAACCTGTGCGAAACCATCGATCCGTTGGGACGCAGTGAATCGACCCAGTGGCTCGAGCATTGGGCGTTGCCTCGCAGTGAAACCAATGCCGCCGGGGCAACCTGGACCTATCGCTACGACCAGCACGGCAACTGTATTCGCGAAACCGACCCCTTGGGCGAGGTGACGCGCTACCGCCATGACGAACATGGCCTACCGCTGGAAACCATCGACGCCACGGGCAAGCGCCAACGTCAGCGCTGGAACGAACAAGGTCTGCTGATCGAGCAGGTGGACTGCTCAGGCTACGCCACACGGTTGCGCTACGACCGGCGCGGCCATTTGCAGAGTCTGACCAACGCCCTCGGCCAGACCAGCCACTTCCAACACGATGCCTTGGGACATCGGATACGCCAGGAGCTGGCGGATGGGCGCATTGTCCAGTACCGGTACACCGCCTCGGGCCTGCTCGAATGCTTCATCGATCCGCTCGGCAACACCGAGCATTTTCGCTATGACCTGAATGGCCAGATCATCGAGCAGCAGGACAACCTTGGCCGTCCGACACTGTTTACCTATGACCGTTGCACACGGCTGGTGGCACTGACCAACAGCAACGGTGAGTCCTATCGTTTCACTTGGGATGAGGCGAACCGCCTAGCCGTGCATGAAAATCTGGATGGCAGTCGCAAGGCCTATCAGTACGATGGACTCGGCCAGATCATCGCCATGGACTTCATTCCGGCGCCGGGCGCCGGAGAGGCGCCGATCCATCACCGCCTTCGACGTGACGCCGCCGGCAGGCTGGTTGCGTTGCTTACCGAGGACGACAGCACTACCTACAGTCTCGATCCGATGGACCGGTTGATGGAGGTGATCAGCGAGGATCGTCAGGGGAATGTGCAACGCGTCGCGTTCGAGCATGATGCCTGCGGACGCCGCACTGCCGAAAGCAACAGTGCCGGAAGGCTGGAGCACACCTACGACGCACTGGACAATCGCTTGCAGACGCGGCTGCCCGATGGCCGCCAACTGAACCGCCTGGTGTATGGCTCGGGACACCTCCATCAGATCAACATCGACGGGCTGGTGATCTGCGATTTCGAGCGCGATCGCCTGCACCGTGAGGTCTCGCGAACCCAGGGACGGCTGCTGACCCGTAACCAATACGACCTCAGTGGCCGACCGAGCGCCCGTCTGCGCTGGGACACCGACCACAACGAACACCTGCCCGCGCCCTGGCAGCAGCGCTTCGACTTCGATGATCGCGACAATCTGGTGCGCTACCTGCGCCAGCAACCCGATCATCAGCATCAGCTGCTGATGCATTACGACGCAACGGATCGCCTGCTCGCCAACCAGGGACCGTTGCCAGGCCAAAACGAACAATACCTCTATGACGCTGCGGCAAACCGTGTGCCCGGTGCTGGGCAAGTCGCCCGCCATGACCAGTTGCTCCAACTGGAAGATCGCCACTACCGCTATGACGGTTTCGGGCGCCTTTCGGAAAAACGTAGCACGCTGTATGGCGAACAGCATATGAGCTACGACCAGCATCATCGCCTTGTTCAAGTGCGCTCTATACGCGGCGGACGCGAGCGCATCGTCAAGCTGCACTACGACCCTCTCGGACGCCGCATCGGCAAGATCGACCACGACGATCAGGGCAATCTGCTGGGCAGCACCGACTTTGGCTGGGACGGTCTCAAGCTGCTGCAAGAACGCTGCAACGGCCACCTCACCCTATATGTCTATGAGCCGGGCTATAGAGTCCTGGCACGTGTCGACGGTCAAGGCGCGCATCAACGCACGTTCCATTACCACAACGCCCTCAACGGTCTGCCCGAGCAACTGACCGACAGTGACGGTACGTTGGCCTGGGAGGGCGAATGCTCCGCCTGGGGCATGACCTTACGCGAGTGGCGGGCTGACGACTTCATCGAACAGCAGAACCTGCGCTTTCAAGGTCAGTACCTGGACCGTGAGACAGGCCTGCACTACAACCTGTTCCGCTACTATGACCCACAGAGCGGCCGCTTCACTCAGCCCGACCCTATTGGCCTGGAAGGCGGCATCAACCTATACCGCTATGCGCCGAACCCTGTCGGCGGGATAGATCCGCACGGGTTGGACTGGAGCTATTTCCTTTCCGACGAGAAAGGCAACCCGTATTACAACGGGCGAGCCTCGGACAACGATACGCTCGAAGGCGTGGTACGCCGACATATGGAGACCAAGGGCGCAGACGGCCCACGCCTCAAGGAAGGTGACCGCATCAACCGCGTGACACCGATTGGTACCGACTACGACACGATCCGCGGCATTGAGGATTCGGGGATCCGCGAGCGAGAAGTGCTCGGCAGGAAGAACCCGAACGTGCGAGGCAACAAGATCTATGGCATCTCCGACGCCAAGGCGAAAAAAGACCCTGGCCTCGAGCGGATAGCGCTCGCCAACGACTTCCTGAAGGCACGCGGTGTCAGCAAAGTCACGCAACTGCCCGTGCTCGACAGCCGTGGCGCCCTGCCCCCCAAGGCCAACAAAAGCTCCTGCGGGAAATGAACATGACTGCAACTCCGGAACAACTTTGCAAGATCCTCAAGGCCCAGCATCCCAGCGAGCCACCAAGCTCGGCGCTGGTAGCCACAGGCCTGGCGACCGAGACCCGCAGGATGAGCCATGACCAGGTGCTTACCTGGCTGTTCAAGGAGCGAGAGACCGTGGTGAAGAAAGAGGTGGTCGCCAACTTTCTCACCGGTGTCGAGCGCAACCAGGCCTACCTGCGCGCGGCTCTGTCGGCCTATGCTTGCGCGACACACCTGCCGCAACACGCTTTCACGGCGCAGGACCAACCGAACTGTCAGGTCTGCAGTTTCTTCAAGGAGCGCGAAGTCAACTTCATTGCCCTCAACAGGGTGCGTTTTCTGATCGGCGCAGCGCTTTTCGGCAGCCCCTCCCACATCGCGTTCCAGTTGCAGGAACATAGCGCCGGGCCGAAAGAACGGCCGGGTAACCTGGACCTAATGGTGTCGATTCTGGACCTGATCCGTAACGTGCCTGCCGTGACCAAACCCAAGGACCTGCTCAAACTGCTGCGTAAACTACCCGGTATCAAGATGAGCGAAGAAGAAGGCCGGGGTTTCCTCGACCTGCTTGGACACTGCGGGATACTGCAGACCCCGGAGCACCCTGGCCTGCTGTACCGCTACACCAACCTCGGCCTGGCGCCACGCAGCGCGCGATCGTCGGACTGGAGCTACCCGATGGACTTCTGGCGCGGTGAGCATGGCCTCAACCAGGACGCCCTGCGCTATTGGTTCAGCGACTATCCCGAGTTGCTCAAGGCGTAGGCCATTGGCAGGCAGATCACAGCAACAGCCACGACCATTGCGGTACTGCACAATCAGACTCGCCAAAAGCAAAGGATGCTATCGATCATGACCTCGCAAAAAATCGTGCTTTCCGGCCAGGATCACGGTCTGGGCCAGATCGGCGGCGGTGCCCGCCTCAAGGATGCTTCGCTGTGGCCAAGAAGCCCGGACACCGGTGAGCCGATGACCCCGTTGCTGACATTGAGCGAACTCTTCCTGCCCGTCACCTTCATTCCACCCGGCATGGCAATCACGGTGTTCATCACCACGCGTCAGCATGACGGTGCCTTCAGTCGATCCACCCAGCGCCATTACACCGTCAACCAGCAGAGTGAGCTCGACGAAAAACGCGCCAATGGATTTGCCCGGGTCATCCTGCATGAGCTGGCCGACCAGTCGATCGCGCCGCCAACCGCAGCCCTCCTGCTGGAACGTGCCTACATCCAGTTCGAACCGTTCAGCGATGAAGAGGAAAAGCAGGAACTGGAGGACGAGGACAGCGGCATCGACCTGAGCAAGCCCGTCGGGCGGCCTTGCTGGCTACAGGATCCGATCTACGAGCCCCAGCGCTTCCTGTTCCTGATGCAACTGCTCGACAGTGATGTGGCCAGCGCCAGCCCGCAGCACGTGGGATTGTTCTCGGACGGTATCGGCTACCTGTATATCGACAGGCAGGCACGGCGCGGCAAGCAAGGCGATGAAGCCGGCTTCTTCTTCATCCAGTTCACCTGATCGGATAGCGCGACCTTGGCTCCCATCGAAACTGGCCGTAGTTAACGCTCCAGGCAATTCCGCGTCGAGTAACAGTCTTTTACCGAAACCCCAGGTTTTCCCTGCGCAGCCTTTGCCTATCCTAGGCTGGGTCATCCCGCCTGCGATGGACCCATGAAAGACTCGCTCCCCAGCCGCTATGCCTGCCTGTTCCTGTGTCTGGTCTTTACGATTGCCAGTGCCCCTTTCCTGCTTGCGCACACCTGGCTCTGGCCCTTTACCGTCATCAGCGCCCTGCTCAGCCTGGTCGGCCTCAACGACCTGCGCCAACGCCACCACGCCGTGCGCCGCAACTATCCGATCCTGGGCAATATCCGCTACCTGATCGAGACCATTCGCCCGGAGATCCGCCAGTACCTGATCGAGGGCGACGACGACAAGCTGCCGTTCTCCCGCGCCCAGCGTTCGCTGGTCTACGCCAGGGCCAAGAACGAGAGTGCCGAGAAAGCCTTCGGCACGCTCAACGATGCCTACAAACCGGGCTTCGAGTTCATCAGCCACTCGATGCTGCCGGTGCCGATGCCCGACCCTGCGTCTTTCCGCATTCGCATCGGCGGCCCGCAGTGCCGCCAACCGTACTCGGCGTCGATCTTCAACATCTCGGCCATGAGCTTCGGCGCCCTCAGCGCCAACGCCATCGCTGCGCTGAACAAGGGCGCGCGCCTGGGCCGCTTCGCCCATGACACCGGTGAGGGCAGCATCAGCCCCTACCACCGCGAACACGGCGGCGACCTGATCTGGGAAATCGGCAGCGGCTATTTCGGCTGCCGTACCGAAGACGGCCAGTTCGACCCCGAGCGCTTCGCCGAGCAGGCCCGCGCCGCCCAGGTGAAGATGATCGAGATCAAGCTCAGCCAGGGCGCCAAGCCGGGCCATGGCGGGATCCTGCCGGGGCACAAGGTCAGCGCCGAGATCGCTGCTACCCGAGGCGTGCGCGAGGGCGAGGACTGCATCTCGCCGGCCGCCCACAGTGCCTTCTCCACACCGCGGGAGCTGCTGCAGTTCGTCGCCCGGCTGCGCGAGCTGTCCGGCGGCAAGCCGGTGGGCTTCAAGTTCTGCCTGGGCCACCCGTGGGAGTTCATGGGCATCGCCAAGGCCATGCTGGCCACCGGCATCACCCCGGACTTCATCGTCGTCGACGGCAAGGAAGGCGGCACTGGCGCGGCGCCCCGGGAGTTCTCCGACAACATGGGCGTGCCGCTGCGCGAGGGCCTGATGTTCGTGCACAACACCTTGGTGGGGCTGAACCTGCGCGAGCGCATCCGCATCGGCGCGGCGGGCAAGCTGGTCAGCGCCTTTGACATCGCCAGCGTGCTGGCCATCGGCGCGGACTGGGTCAACTCCGCCCGGGGCTTCATGTTCGCCATCGGCTGCATCCAGTCGCAAAGCTGCCACACCAACAAGTGCCCGACCGGGGTGGCGACCCAGGACCCGCTGCGCCAGCGCGCGCTGGTGGTGCCGGAGAAGGCCGAGCGGGTCGCCAGCTTTCACCGCAATACCCTGCACGCCCTGGCCGAGATGCTTGCCGCCGCCGGCCTGGACCATCCTTCTGAACTCAAGCCCAAGCACCTGGCGCGGCGTATCAGCGCCAGCGAGATCGGCCTGTTCTCGCAACTGCACACCTTCCTCAAGCCAGGCGAGCTGCTCAGCGGTGCGATCGACAGCGAGTTCTATGCACGGATGTGGCGGATGGCGCGCAGTGACAGCTTTGCGCCGGAGACGGGGGAGATCGAGGTGGCGCCGGTGACGGCCAGCGTGCTGCGGAAAGAAACAGCCCCGGCATAGGCCGGGGCTGCGGGTGATGCAGGATCAGGATCAGAAGATGCTGATCGGGTACTCGACGAATACGCGGACTTCGTTGCCGTCGTCGTTGTAACCGTTCTGCTGGACAGCATTGTTGGTCCGCAGGAAGGAGCTGCGCAGTTTAACGGACAGGTCCTTGGCCGGGCCTTCCTGAACCACGTAACGGATCTGGTTGAAGATCTCGCGCTCTTTACCTTCACCGAAGCCTTGTGGGGCGCCGACTTTACGGGTGTTGATGTTGTCACCCACGACATAGGCAAACTTGTAGGTCAGCCCCGGAACGCCGAAGGCGCCAAAGTCCAGGCCATAGCCCAGCTGCCAGGAGCGCTCGTCTTCTGCGTTGAAGTCGGACCAGTAGGAGTTGGCCAGGTAGATGGTCGAGCCACCGTCACCCACGCCACCATCGTTCTGGTACCAGCCGTAGTTGTAGCCGGTGCTGCCGGTGCTGCGCTGGTGCGCCAGGGTGAACGAGTGCGGGCCGTAGGCGTAGGTGACGGCCAGGCTCCAGATGGTGTTGGAGTCGCCGTTGAGCTTGGCGGCACGCACGTACTTGTTGTCGATGTCCGACTTGTAGCCGTTGAAGTCCAGGGTCAGGGACTGGTCGCTGGCAATCGGGAAGACGTAGTTCAGGCCCAGGTAGTGCTTCTTCATCACGTCTTCGTTGTCTGCGGTGTACAGCGACGCGGTGAAGTTGTCGGTGAACTTGTAGCTGCCGCCGAGCACGTTGATCGACTTCAGGCCGCCGCCATCACGACGCTCGGCACTCTTGCGCGCTTCCTGGGTGAAGCGGCCGGCGTTGATTTCCAGGCCCTTGATCTCCTTGGAAGTGATCATGGTGCCGGTGAAGCTTTCTGGCAGCAGACGGCCGTCGTCGTACTGCAGAACCGGCAGGGCCGGCATCTGGTCACCGTATTTGAGTACGGTGTTCGAAACACGGAACTTCACCGCAGCGCCACCACGGGCCAGGTTGTGCGGAGCGTTGGTCTTCTCACCATCGAAAGTGGGATCGGAACGCTTGAAGAAGTCGACACCGCCACCCTGGTTACGGCCCTTGCCGCCATCCAGGCGCAGGGCGTACAGACCAAAGGCATCGACACCAACACCGACGGTGCCCTGGGTGAAGCCGGAGGAGAAGTTGGCGATGACACCCTGGCCCCACTGGGACTGGTCGTTGGTGTGATGCTTCTTGTCACGGTTGATGAAGGCGTTGCGCAGAAGGACGTTGGCGTGGCTGTCCTCGATGAAGCCCTTGCTCTCGGCCTGGTCATTGGCCTGTGCCTGGGTCGCGGCGATCATCGCCAGGGCGACCAGGCTGATCCTGGTTTTCAACATGTTATTTTCCTTATTTCGTATTCAAAAACGCTCTGCATCAGAACGCCAGGAACCAACGCCCCTTCGTAGGTTCGACGCTATGCGGATCCAAGCCGAAGGCCCGCCAATGGTCTGCAACGGGCCTTGCAGCCGCATGGCCAGAGAATGGCCAGCAGGCGTAGAGCCCGAATCCTAGCCCTGCCTGCTTATACATGTCAAAAAAACGTGAAATGCAGGTTGATATAACCAAAAACAAGGTCAGCGCTGGTGCATTTCCATGCATATCTGCCGTGGGTCAGCGCAAATTTGTCTCTTTTGTGGAAAACGCTCGAAATCCATAAAACCGTCATACGGCCATGTTCCCGCAGGCCTTCCGAAAGCCTGTTGGAAAGTGCCCTGCCCTTCCGGCTGCGCTGTCACGCGCAGAGCAGCGTTGCACGCACCGCCGCTCCCACAAGCCATTCCGGAAATGCATCCCTATGAATGCCAAGATAATTCCAAATCAATCCAAATGAATAGCAACATCTTGAAACATTTGTAAAGACAACCATTTACAAATGTCGATGCAACAGCAAATAGCAAGCATTACCATTCGCGCCCAATTTCTCACTCCTTCCCTTGGACGCCTTCGATGCCTGCCCCCTGCCGCCTTTCACCCTTGACCCTGGGCCTGTCGCTGCTGTTCAGCGCCGGCCTGGCCAGTGCTGCCACCACGACCCTGCCGGAAACCTCGGTGACCGCCGACAGCACCCGCGAAGAGGACAACCCGCGAGTCAAGGACGTGACCACCGCGACCCGCACCTCGACCCCCGCGCGCTACGTGCCACAGGCCATCGATTCGGTGAAGACCCGCAACGTGCTGGACTACGGCAGCAGCAACCTGGGCAAGGCGCTGGAAGGCATCCCCAACGTCAGCAGCGGCGCCGACACCCGCTTCGACAGCCTGCGTATCCGCGGCTTCGACGCCAGCAACGACTTCTACCTGGACGGTGTGCGCGACGACAGCCAGTACACCCGCGACCTGCACAACATCGAGCGGGTCGAGGTGCTCAAGGGGCCGGCGGCAGTGCTTTATGGCCGTGGCAGCCAAGGCGGCATCGTCAACCGGGTGAGCAAGGCGCCGGAGCACGGCCGCCGCTCGACCATCGAGGCACAAGGTGGCAGCCAGGACCTGCGCAGCCTGTACGCCGACCTCAGCGCCGACCCCAGCGACACCCTCAGCCTGCGCCTGAACCTGGGCAACGAGGACAAGAACAGCTTCCGCGACGGCATCGACGGCAACCACCGCCAGCTGTTCGCGCCGTCGATGAGCTGGCAGATCACCCCCGAGCTGAACTGGCTGGTGCAGTACGAGTACAGCCGCTATGACCGTACCCCCGACCGTGGCATCCCCGGCAACCCGCTCACTGGACGCCCGGCCGACGTCAGCCGCAAGACCACCTACGGCGACACCCAGCGCGACTACATCAACGACCGCGCCGAGTCGCTGCGCTCGCGTCTGAACTACGAGCTGAACGATCAGTGGCAACTGCGCCACACCTTCAGCCTGTTCACCCTGGAGAGCGACTTCGACAACACCTACCTGACCGCCTACCGCCCCGTTGCCGGTCTGGTGGACCGCCAGCGCTGGCAGCAGGACCTGAGCACCCGCAATCTCTACAACACCATCGAACTCGAAGGTCATGTAGAAACCTTCGGTCTGGAGCACACGCTGCTGGTGGGCCTGGAAATGGGCGAACAGCGCCGCAACTCGCTGCTGAGCCAAGGCGTAGGCGTTCCCTCGGTACCGCTGCAGGGGGCCACGGCCAGCCAGCAGCACAACGGCACGATGCGGGTGTCCAGCAACAACCACACCGACGTCGAGAGCCGAGGGATCTACCTGCAAGACCAGATCCGCCTCAACGACCAGTGGCAGCTGCTGGCCGGCGTGCGCTTCGACCAGTTCGAGGTGGACACCACCAACAAACTGCGCAACATCTCGGAAAAGCAGAAGGACAACAGTTTCAGTCCGCGTATCGGCGTGGTGTACACCCCCTGGCAGGACCACTCCTTCTATGCCTCCTGGAGCAAGACCTACTCTCCGGTCGGTGGCGGCCTGATCGGCATCACCCCTGGCGCGGCCGGCAACGCCAACCAGACCGACCCGGAACAGACCCGGCAGAAGGAAATCGGGGTCAAGAGCGAATGGTTCGACGAGCGCCTGAGCACCACCCTGGCGATCTACGAACTGGAACTGTACAACCGCCGTACCCGCGACCCGATCAACCCGGAACTGATCCAGCTCAGCGGCCTGCAGCGTTCACGCGGCATCGAGCTGACCGCCACCGGCAACGTGGTGGGCAACTGGTACGTGCGCGGCGGCATCGGCCTGCAGGACGCGACCATCGTCAAGGACAACAACGGCCAGCAGGGCAACCGCATCAACGACGTGGCCAAGCGTAACGCCAGCCTGTTCGTGACCTGGAAGCCGGAGCTGGGCTGGTACGCCGAAACCGGCCTGACCCTGGTCGGCGACCGCTACGCCGACAACCAGAACACCGTGATCCTGCCGGGCTACGGCCGTTGGGACGCGCTGGCGGGCTATCGCACCCACGACTGGGATGTACGCGCGGCGTTGAGCAACATCACCGACAAGACCTACTACAGTTCGGCCACCAGCGCGGCGCAGATCCAGGTGGGCGATCCGCGCAGCCTGGTGGTGACCGGGACCTACAGCTTCTGAGTTGTGACAGGTGCGAGCGTCAAGGACAGGCCGCCCAAACGAAAACGCCACCGCAATTGCGGTGGCGTTTTTTTCTGCGGCGGGATCCTTCCCGGTCAATGCCAGACAGCCAGCAGAGCTTCGAGCTCTTCCTCGCTGATCAGGCCTTGGGGGTATCGCCCATCCAGCAGGCGTCGTGGGTCGGTCGTCCTGACCCGATCGTCTCCATGACGTTTCAACCACTGAGCCAGGATTCTGAGCGATTGGTGACTGGCCGCCGTTGAGGGCAAAGCCGACTCACTTGCTGCGTTCATTTCCTCACGTACTCCCTGGGCCGAGTGAGCGGCTAAGTTACTTCAGATGCATTACAGAATGGCGTAGGCCCATTCGTCTGAAGTACGAGGAAAAATCAATACAATTGCTGTGCCATGCCGCCCGACCGACTATCGCGAGCATAAAAAAACCCGCCTTTCGACGGGTTTTTCACTCATTGGCCGATCAACGTTTTACCGGTGCCGGTTGCTGCTGGGTCAGGCAGTGGATGTTGCCACCGCCTAACAGCAGCTCACGCCCCGGGATCATCACCACTTCGTGATCCGGGAAGACCTTGGCCAGGATCGCTCTGGCTTGCGCATCAGCAGGGTCGTCGAAGCTCGGCGCGATGATGCCGCCATTGACGATCAGGAAGTTCACATAGGACCCGGCCAGGCGTACCGAAGGGTCACGCTCTTGGCTGCCCACCACATGATCGACGCCATCGCATTCGGCCTGGGTGGCGTAAAGCGGCCCCGGAATCGGCATCTTGTGCACCACGAACTCGCGCCCTTTGGCGTCGCGGGTGTTTTTCAGCACCTCGTAGGCGGCGTGGCAGCGCGCGTAGTTGGGGTCATTGGAATCATCGGTCCAGGCCAGTAACACTTCGCCTGGGCTGACGTAACAGCAGAAGTTGTCGACGTGGCCATCGGTCTCGTCGTTGTACAGGCCGTCCGGCAGCCAGACGATGGTCTCGACCGCCAGGTGCTCGCGCAGGATCTCCTCGATCTGCGCACGGTTCAGGTGCGGGTTGCGGTTGCGGTTGAGCAGGCATTCTTCGGTGGTGATCAGGGTGCCTTCGCCAT
Organism: Pseudomonas sp. WC1; assembly: GCF_050586565.1. NCBI lineage: Bacteria > Pseudomonadati > Pseudomonadota > Gammaproteobacteria > Pseudomonadales > Pseudomonadaceae > Pseudomonas > Pseudomonas sp. WC1. The sequence goes on along the minus strand of NZ_JBOBDQ010000013.1, from coordinate 30,664 downwards.
CGACGTGGATCGAACCGCCTTCGAGCACGAAGCCTTCGGTGTGGTAGCGCTGCACGCGCTCCATCTCCATGACCTTGGCGGCCAGCTCCTCGTCGCGGTTCCAGGGCGCGTACAAGCCGCCGTCGAAGCCGCCCCAGGCGTTGAAGCCCCAGTCCACGCCGCGTACCTCGCCGTGGTCGTTGATGACGAAGGTCGGGCCGGTGTCACGCACCCAGGCGTCGTCATTGCTGATCTCGACCACGCGGATGTTGGGCAGGTCGAGCTGGCGACGGGCGTTCTCGTACTGGCCGGCGGACACCGCCACGGTGACCGGCTCGAAGCGGGCGATGGCCTTGGCCAGGGTCACGTGCGCGGCCTGCGCCGGCTTGCCGCCCAAGCGCCAGTTGTCCGGACGCTCCGGCCAGACCATCCATACCTGGGTCTGCGGGGCCCACTCGGCGGGCATGTGGAAACCGTCGGCGCGGGGGGTCGAGTTGAGGGTCTTCATGGGTAACCTCTGCGAAGGCCCGGGGCCAGTGGCGCCAGGTCGGTGATCGAAAAAGATGCAGGCCCGCCAGTATAGGCAGCGTAATGATCCGCCGATATTACAATCGATAAATATCGACTTTAAATAGCTAATCACAAAATATTTAGGCATAAAAAAGCATGGCGAACCGATAACAATCGACTTGCCAGGCCTGCATGCCGTGATTCAGAGCCCTTCGCCGAGGACCCGCTCCACGCTGTCGACGAAGTAGTCCACGCTGGCCCGCGTGGTGCACATCGGTGGCTTGATCTTGAGGATATTCAGGTAGTCGCCGGTCGGCTGCATGAAGATCCCCAGGTCACGCAGGCGATCGCACAGGATCATGGTCTCCTCGGTCGCTGGTTCCAGCGTCTGGCGATCGCGCACCAACTCCAGCCCCAGGTAGAACCCGGAACCATGGGCGGCGCCGGCAAGCGGATATTTATCGACCAATGCCTGCAGGCGTGCCTTGAAGTAACGGCCCACGTCACGGGCGTTGTCCCACAATCCTTCGTCACGCATTACGTCCAGCACCGCCATGCCGATGCGGCAACTGACCGGGCTGCCCCCGGCCGAGGAGAAGAAGTAGCCCTCGGCCTCCAGCGCCTCGGCGATCTCACGCCGGGTGATCACCGCGCCCAGCGGCTGGCCGTTGCCCATGCCCTTGGCCATGGTGATGATATCAGGCACCACACCCTGCTCCTCGAAGCCCCAGAAGTACTCGCCCAGACGCCCGTAACCGACCTGCACCTCGTCGGCGATGCACACCCCGCCGCGCTGGCGCACCTTGGCGTAGGCCTCGCGCAGGTAGCCCGGCGGCAACGAAATGCCCCCGGCGTTTCCGTACACCGGTTCGCAGATCATCCCGGCCAGCTGGCGACCACGAGCGTCGAAGTCGGCCAGCTTGGCATCGACATCGCGCAGGTAGTCGGCGGCGCTGTCGGCGCCCCGGTAGCGCCCGCGGAAGGTATTCGGCGCCTCCACCGGATGCACCCAGTCCGGCCGGGTCTCCAGGGCCTGGGGGTTGTCGGCGATGGAGGTGGAGATCGCGTCAGTAGCCACCGACCAGCCGTGGTAGGCCTCCAGCACGCTGAGCAGGTCGCGCCCACCGCTGTAGGCCCAGGCCAGACGGATCGCCAGGTCATTGGCCTCGGTGCCGCTGTTGACCAGGAACACCCGGTCGAAGCCTTCCGGGGCCACTTCCAGCAGGCGTTCGGAGAATTCGGCGATGGCTGCGTAGTGAAAACGCGAGTTGGTGTTGACCAGCGACCACTGGCGCGCCGACTCGGCGGCCATGCGCGGATGGCCATGACCGAGCACCGCGACGTTGTTGAGCATGTCCAGATAGGACCGGCCCTGCATGTCGATCAGGTAGTTGCGCCAACCGCGCTCTATGTGCGGAGGCTGGGCGTAGTAATGCTTCTGCGAGCGGGCGAAGCTGGCATCGCGACGGGCCAGCAGGGCCTGCGCGTCGGCCAGCGGCTCGGCATCGCAGTCGAAGCCGAGCAGGGTGCGCGGTGACGGGCACAGGGCCAGCCAGGCGGCAGCGTGGGACGGCGTGGCGAAGAACGGTGGACGGATATCGGTATCCAGGCACAGTTGCACGCGGAGGAAACCACAGGTCGCGCCGATAGCCTGCCCCTTGAACAACGCCTGGCCATCGGTCGGCGCCTCTTCCAGACCATCGAGCCACAGGTTCCAGTGCGCGGTGCGCAAGCAGCCACGACCATCGCCGATGCATTGCCATACCCCAGCTTCGGGCGCTTGCAACGCGGTGCCGCGCGACAGGTTCAGCTCTACGCCCAGGGCGCAGGTGGCCGGTTCTTCAGGTCGGTCGATGTGGGTTTGCGACAGGCGGTACTGCCCATGCAGGCTACACGCCGGCCCCGGCTGGATAGCGAGCAGACGCTGGTCAAAGCCCGGCTGCTCCCAGTTGCCTGCCTCGCAGTGAGGGCTGAGCACGCCCAGGTCGACGCGGATCACCGACTGGCCGTTGAGTGCCGGCAGCAACACGGCACAATCACCAAGGTCGATGCTGGCCGGCTTTCGCCCGGCCGCCTGGAGAATTGCCGCCTCCATCAAAGCGACGGGCACGGTGCAGGCGGTATCGAAGATCTCCCATTCATGGGCGATGTTGTTGCGGGTGTACTGGTTGTCCGGATCAATGGCCAGTTGCTGTTCGCTGCTGAGCACCAGCACGGCGGCGCGGTTCAGCACTAGCGGCCAGAGGGCACGCAACTCGGCATCCTGCAGGGGATTCACGGCATGGTAGGCGCTGACCGCCGGCAAGATCCGCAGCGGATCGCCCTCGGCGTGATGCAGCAAGGCCGCGCAGGTCACCGACAGATCGGCGATACGCCAGGTACGCACCAGGTCACCAAAGTCGATAACACCTTGTACCTGCCACTGCCGCTCGGCATCCCGGGCCCAGACCACGTTGTCGTCGGTGATGTCCAGGTGCACGGCCTGGATCGGCAGCAGGTCGACCAACGGATGCAGACGTGCGGCTGCCGCCTGGGCGACCTGCTCCACCTGCGCCCGGCGCTGGGCATCCTGCAATACGGGCGACAAATGCTGGATCAGTACCTGGGCGTGGCTCGGATCCCACTGCAAGGTGCGCTTGAGGCCCGGATGGTCGAAGTCGGCCAGGCCCTTGTCGACACGGGCGCAAAGCGCGCCGAGCTCGACCATCACCCGCGCCGGCAGGTGGCCCAGGCGGGTCAGCGGCTGACCGTCAATGAAATCGAGCAGACGGGCCCGCAGCGGCTGGCCGTCGAACTCGAGGTCCAGCAAGTGCTCGCCGGAGTTCGCTGCACGTACTCCCGGCACCGGCACGCCTTGCCCGCGCAGGAACTCCAGTGCTGCATGCTGAGCCTGCAGTTCGGCTACCGCGTAGCTGCCATGGCAGACCTTGAGCACGAAGCGGCCCTGGTCGCTGTCCACGCGAAAATTGAGGTCCTGCTGGCTGCCCAGCACCTGCAACGTGCCCTGCAAGTCGTAGTGCGTTCTCAGCAGGGCATGGGCGTGGGCCTCGTCAAGTGAGGGACTGGGCTGGCTCGAACGCTGGATCAGGGTGCTCAGGGGCATGAACGGGGAACCTCGTTTTTTTGTCGCTAATATCGCCACCACCGCTGCCGATAAGCAAGTGGCGGCCTTGCACAGACGACAGGCCGCCCTGCAACAAGACTTGCAACGGACGACGCCAGCCAACAAGCTAGGCATCTGGCACCACGCTTTCCGCACAGGCATCTGCACATGCGCATTCTCGTCACCGGCGGCGCCGGCTTCATCGGCTCGGCCCTGATCCGCCACCTGATTGACCATACCGAGCATGAAGTGCTCAATCTCGACAAGTTGACCTACGCGGGCAACCTGCAGTCCCTGCAGCGGATCGCCGACAACCCCCGCTATGAATTTGTCCAGGCTGATATCGCCGACCAGGTCAGTGTCAGCGCCATGCTTGCCAGGTTCCAGCCACACGCCATCATGCACCTGGCCGCAGAGTCGCACGTCGACCGCTCCATCGATGGCCCGGCGGACTTCATTCACACCAATATCGTCGGCACCTACAGCCTGCTGGAGGCCGCTCGCGGTTACTGGAGCTCGCTGGAAAAGCCTGCCCGCGACACGTTCCGCTTCCACCACGTTTCCACCGACGAAGTGTTCGGCGACCTGCACGGCCCCGACGGACTGTTCGATGAAAACACCCCGTACGCCCCCAGCTCTCCCTACTCGGCCAGCAAGGCGGCAGCCGATCATCTGGTCCGCGCCTGGCAACGTACCTACGGCCTGCCGACAGTGATCAGCAACTGCTCCAACAATTACGGCCCGTATCACTTCCCAGAAAAGCTGATCCCGTTGATGATCCTCAACGCCCTGGCCGGCAAGCCGCTTGCGGTGTACGGCGATGGCCAGCAAGTCCGCGACTGGCTGTACGTCGAGGATCACGTCCGAGCCCTGCTCCGGATCGTAACCGCTGGAGAGGTCGGCCAGACCTACACCATCGGCGGCCACAACGAGCAGCGGAACATCGACGTGGTGCACGCCGTGTGCACGCTGCTGGAAGAGCTGGCCCCTGCGCACCCCGCCGGGGTGACCCGCTACACCGACCTGATCACCCACGTCCAGGACCGCCCGGGGCATGACCTGCGCTACGCTATCGATGCCGGCAGGATCGAGCGTGAGCTCGGTTGGGTACCGCAGGAAACCTTCGCCTCGGGCTTGCGCAAGACCGTGCAGTGGTACCTGAACAATCTCGAGTGGTGCCGCCAGGTCCAGGACGGCAGCTATCAAGGACAGCGCCTGGGCAATTCGGACTTCAAGGACCTGATCGCATGACTAAAGGAATCGTCCTGGCCGGCGGCACGGGTACCCGCCTGCACCCCATCACCCTCGGTGTCTCCAAGCAGTTGCTGCCGATCTACGACAAACCGATGATCTACTACCCGATATCGGTGCTGATGCTCGCCGGCATCCGCGACATCCTGCTGATCTCCACGCCACAAGACCTGCCGCAGTACCGCCAGTTGTTCGGTGACGGCAGCCCGTTCGGCATTCACATAAGCTATGCCGAACAGCCGTCCCCCGACGGGCTGGCACAGGCGTTCCTGATCGGAGAGTCGTTCATCGGTGACGATGCTGTCTGCCTGATTCTTGGCGACAATATCTTCCACGGCCAGAGCTTCAGCGAACAGTTGCAGCGTGCAGTGAAGCAAACCTCGGGCGCCACCGTGTTCGGCTACTGGGTCAAGGACCCGGAGCGATTTGGCGTGATCGAGTTCGACGCCGATGGCCGGGCGTTGTCGATCGAGGAGAAGCCCCGGCAACCCAAGTCCAGCTTTGCCGTGACCGGCCTGTACTTCTACGACAATGATGTGGTGAACATCGCCAAGAGCATCCGCCCGTCAGCCCGCGGCGAACTGGAGATCACCGACATCAACAACGCCTACCTGGCACGCGGCGACCTGCGCGTAGAACGCTTCGGCCGTGGCTTCGCCTGGCTCGACACCGGCACCCACGACAGCCTGCTGGAAGCCTCGCAGTACGTGCAGACCCTCGAACATCGCCAGGGGCTGAAGGTGGCCTGCCTGGAAGAGATCGCCTTCCAGAACGGTTGGATCAGCCGTGAGCAACTATTGGCCAAGGCCTGCGAACTGCAAAAGACCGGCTACGGCCAATACCTGCGCCAACTGGCCGAAGAACAGCCATGAATGTCATCGCTACCGCACTCCCGGAGGTCCTGATCATCGAACCCAAGGTGTTCGGGGACAGCCGAGGGTTCTTCTACGAAAGCTACAACGCCCGCGACTTCACCCTGCGCACCGGTATTGACACGCCGTTCGTCCAGGACAACCACTCTCGCTCCCGGCACGGCGTGCTACGTGGGCTGCACTACCAGTTGCAGAATGCCCAGGGCAAGCTGGTCCGAGTGTTGCAGGGCGAGATACTCGACGTGGCGGTGGACATCCGTCGCAGCTCGCCAACCCTGGGCCAGTGGGTGGCGGTGCGGCTGTCCGCCAACAACCACCGCCAGCTGTGGCTGCCACCCGGTTTCGCCCATGGTTTCCGGGTGTTGAGCGAATCGGCCGAGGTGCTCTACAAGACCACCGACTACTACAACCCCGACGCCGAGCACAGCATCCGCTGGGACGACCCGCAGTTGGCCATCGACTGGCAGCTGAACGGCCTGCAACCGTTGCTGTCGGCCAAAGACCAGGCCGCCATGTCATTTGCCGATGCGCAGCTGTTCCCATGAAGATCCTCGTCTGCGGCCGCCACGGCCAGGTTGCACTGGCACTCAAGGAAGCATTGCACGGCCTGGGCGATGTACAGCGGCTCGGTCGTGACGGGTTCGACATGGCCCAACCGGAGCAACTGCGCGCCTCGCTGCGTCAGATGGCGCCCGACCTGATCATCAATGCCGCCGCCTACACGGCAGTCGACCAGGCCGAAAGCGAAACACAGCAGGCCCACGCCATCAACGCCGAAGCGCCCCGGGTACTGGCCGAAGAAGCCGCACGGCTCGGCGCACCGCTGATCCACTACTCCACCGACTATGTCTTCGACGGCAGCAAGCCAACCTCCTACAACGAGGATGACGCCCCCAATCCACTGGGCGTCTATGGCCGAAGCAAGCTGGCGGGCGAACAGGCCATCACCGCAGTCGCCGGTGAACATCTGATCCTGCGCACCAGCTGGGTCTATTCGCTGCATGGACGCAACTTCCTGCTGACCATGCAGCGCCTGCTTCAGGAACGTCCACAGCTGAAAGTCGTCAACGACCAGATCGGCGCCCCAACCTGGGCGGGCACCCTCGCCGCCAGTACCCGCGCGCTGATCGAGCGCTGGCGCAACGGTCAGGCCGGTGCCTGGGGCACCTACCACCTGACCGCCCAGGGCGAGACCTCCTGGTTCGGCTTTGCCCAGGCCATCGGCGCACAGCTCAAGGCGCGCGGACTGCCCTGCGCCGAGCTGCTGCCGATCCCCTCCAGCGAGTACCCGACGCCCGCGCAACGGCCGCTCAACTCGCGCCTGGACTGTTCGCGCCTTGCCCGTGAATGGCAGGTCGTCCAGCCGCACTGGCACGATGCACTCATCGACTGCCTCAAGTAGCGCATAATTGCGCCAGACCTTTCTGGCGCAATCAACCGCGATGATCCCAAGACCCACGCCTCCCCGCCGCCCCCGCTGGCGCAGCCTGGCCCTGCTGGCGCTGTGCCTGGCCCCGCTGCTGTGGCCGCTGCACCACCTGGCCGAGCGCTACTACCAGGATGAGCTGGCCTCACAGAACCGCCAGACCCTAGACCTCTACGTCGCCAACCTGCTGGGCACCCTGCACCGCTACGAAACCCTGCCGCAGATCCTCGGCGACCTGCCGGCGCTGCGCGGCGTGCTGGCCGACCCGCTGCGCCTCGAGGCGGTGACCAACGCCAACCGGTTGCTCAAGGGCATCACCCAGCAGACCGGTGCCGAGGTGATGTACCTGATGGATGTCAGCGGCAATACTCTGGCCGCGTCCAACTGGGACAAGCAGGACAGCTTCGTCGGCCGCAACTTCTCGTTCCGCCCGTACTTCATCGAGGCGATGGAGGGGCAGCTGGGGCGGTTCTTCGGCCAGGGCACCACTTCGGCCAAGCGCGGCTACTTCTTCGCCGCCGCCGTCCATGATCGCGACAAGGTAATCGGCGTGCTGGTGGTCAAGGTCGACCTCGACCACACCGAAACCCTCTGGGGCCGCACCCCGGAACAATTGCTGCTGACCGACCAGAACGGCGTGGTCGTGCTCACTTCGCGCCCGGACTGGCGCTTCCGCGCCACCCGCGAGCTGACCGCGGCCGAGCGCCAGGCCATCGTCGCCATCCAGCCCTACCCGACCCAGGCCCCGCAGCCGTTGAGCCTCAACCGCGACGCCTGGTTGATCCAGACCCGCGACATCAAGGAAACCGGCTGGCAAGTGAACATCCTCGCCCCGCGCCTGCTGGTCGATCGCTCGGTGCAGACGGTCATGGCCATCGGCGGCGGTGCGCTGCTGGTGACCATGCTCCTGGCTGGCCTGGTCATGCAGCGCCGACGCCACTACATCGACCGCATCGACTTCGAGGCCCTTGCCCGGCAGGAACTGGAAAAGCGCGTGATCGAGCGCACCGCCGACCTCGAAGGCCTCAATACCCGGCTCAAGAGCGCGGTACTGGAGCGCGAGAGCGCCCAGCAGGAGCTGGTGCGCGCTCAGGATGAACTGGTCCAGGCCGGCAAACTGTCGGTACTGGGCACCATGTCGGCAAGCATCAGCCATGAACTCAATCAGCCGCTGGCGGCGATTCGCTCCTATGCCGAGAACGCCGAGATTCTCCTCGACCATCAACGCACCGAGGACGTGCACGGCAATCTCAAGCTGATTGGCGAACTGACCGGGCGCATGGCCTCGATCATCGCCCACCTGCGCGCCTTCGCCCGCCGCGACCAGCACGCCCCGGAGAGCGTTGCCCTGCAACCGGCCCTGGATGATGCCCTGGCGCTGCTGGCCAAGCGTCGCCGGGCCATGGCCGTGGAACTGGTGCGCGACCTGCCCGAGGCCACGCTGTGGGTACAGGCCGGCGAGACCCGCCTGCGCCAAGTGCTGGGCAACCTGCTGGCCAACGCCCTCGATGCCCTGACCGAAAAAGCCAACCCGCGCAGGCTGTGGCTGAGTGCCGAGCGCCAAGACGGCTGCGTCTACCTGTACATTCGCGACAATGGCCCAGGCTTCAGCCGCCAGGCGCTGGAGCACGCCAAGGAGCCGTTCTTCACCACCAAGACCCGCACCCAGGGCCTCGGCTTGGGGCTGGCCATCTGCGAAAGCCTGATGCACGCGCTCGGCGGCGAGCTACTGCTGGGCAACCACCCGGAAGGCGGCGCCCTGCTGACCCTGAAACTGCGCGTGGCCAAGCCCGGCGCCAACCTGCAATCTTCGGAGGATACCTCGGCATGAGCACCGAGACACCGATCGACAGCCGTGCCCAGGTGATCCTGGTCGATGATGACCCGCACCTGCGCCAAGCCCTGAGCCAGACCCTGGACCTGGCCGGGCTCAAGGTGGTGGCCTTGGCCGACGCCCAGGGCTTGGCCGAACGCCTGGAGGAGGACTGGCCGGGCGTGGTGGTCAGCGATATCCGCATGCCCGGCATCGATGGCCTGCAACTGCTGGAGCAACTGCACGCCCGTGACAGCGAACTGCCGGTGCTGCTGATTACCGGCCACGGCGATGTGCCACTGGCAGTGCAGGCCATGCGCGCCGGGGCATATGACTTCCTGGAGAAACCCTTCGCCAGCGACGCCCTGCTCGACAGCGTGCGCCGCGCCCTGGCCCTGCGCCGCCTGGTGCTGGACAATCGTAGCCTGCGCCTGGCCCTGAGCGATCGCCAGCAGTTGGCCACGCGCTTGGTCGGGCAATCCCCCGGCATGCAGCGCCTGCGTGAGCAGATCGGCGCCCTGGCCGGCACTCGCGCCGACGTGCTGATCCTTGGCGAGACCGGCGCCGGCAAGGAAGTGGTGGCGCGTGCCCTGCACGACCTGTCGAGCCGACGCGACGGCCCGTTCGTGGCGATCAATGCCGGCGCCCTGGCCGAGTCGGTGGTCGAGAGCGAGCTGTTCGGCCATGAGCCGGGCGCTTTCACCGGTGCGCAGAAGCGCCGCATCGGCAAGTTCGAATTCGCCAATGGCGGCACGCTGTTCCTCGACGAAATCGAAAGCATGAGCCTGGATGTTCAGGTCAAGCTGCTGCGCCTGCTGCAGGAGCGGGTGGTCGAGCGCCTGGGCGGCAACCAGCTGATCCCGCTGGATATCCGTATCATCGCCGCCACCAAGGAAGACCTGCGCCAAGCCGCCGACCAAGGGCGTTTCCGTGCAGACCTGTACTACCGCCTGAACGTCGCACCGCTGCGTATCCCCGCGCTGCGTGAGCGCGGCGACGACATCTTGGTGCTGTTCCAGCACTTCGCCGACGCCGCCAGCGAACGCCATGGCCTGCCGCCCCACAACTTGCAACCGGCGCAGCGTGCCCTGCTGCTGCGCCACGACTGGCCGGGCAATGTACGCGAGCTACAGAATGCCGCCGAACGCTTCGCCCTTGGCCTGGAGCTGGCCCTTGATGGCCAGGCGCCTGCGGCGGCCAACGATATCCATGTCCCGGTGCCGGCCGGTAACCTCAGCGAGCAGGTCGAGCAGTTCGAGCGCTCGCTGATCGCCGCCGAGCTGATGCAGCCGCACAGCTCCATGCGCAGCCTCGCCGAGGCCCTCGGCATCCCACGCAAGACCCTGCACGACAAGCTGCGCAAGCACAGCTTGAGCTTTGGCGGGCACGACGAACAGGAGGACAATCGTCAATGAGCAACGACAGCCAGTACCTGCAGTCCGTACTGCACGGCGACATCCCGCTGACCCGCGAAATGGGCATGGAGGTCATCGATTGGCAGGCACACACCTTGCGCCTGAAGCTGCCGTTGGCACCCAACGTCAACCACAAGAGCACCATGTTCGGCGGCAGCCTGTATTGCGGCGCGGTGCTGGTGGGCTGGGGCTGGCTGCACCTGCGTCTGCGCGAGTTGGAGATCGATGACGGGCATATCGTCATCCAGGAAGGGCAGATCAGCTACCCGCTGCCAGTCACCGGGGCCGCCGTGGCACGTTGCCCGGCGCCGGACGAGAAGACCTGGGAGCGGTTTCTGACGATGTATCAACGTCGTGGACGGGCACGACTGACGCTGGAGACGGTGGTGAGCAACGAGGGTAGTGACGAGCCTGCGGTGACGTTCAGCGGGCAGTACGTGCTGCATCGCTGAAAGCTGGGGGTGCTTCGCCCCCCTTTCGTCGCGGTTCGTCGCCACGACAAGCCGGCTCCTACAAAGATAACGGTGACTCCTGTGGGAGCCGGCTTGTCGTGGCGACGAACCGCGGCGATGGGGCGCGTAGCGGCCCCGACGAGCTCAAGCCTTGATTGCACTCGCCAGTTCGACGAGCGCCTGACGCCATTCAGCCGCGCGGGGCAACGCCAGGAAGAACGGATTGAGCAGCGACTCACGCGGTGGGTAGCGGAACGGCAACCCGTCCAGCCCGATCACTTCGCCCCCGGCTCCCTCCAGCACGCCCTGGGCAGCCGCAGTATCCCACTGCGAGGTCGGCGCCAGCCGCGGATAACAGTCGGCACTGCCTTCGGCCAGCAGGCAGAACTTCAGCGAGCTGCCGATGTTGGCCAGTTCCAGCTCCCCCACCGCACTCCCAAGCCCCGCCAGCAGCGCTTCCTGCTCCGGACTCGAATGCCGACGGCTGGCGACAACGGTAAACCGCTCCTGTGCCGGTGGGGCATTACGCACCTGGATCGTTTGAGCCTCTTCGTTACGCTCGGCCCTCCAGGCACCGAACTCGCACCCACCGAAGTAACAGCGGCCATTGGTTGGCATCGCCACCACACCAAACACCACCTCGCCGTTTTCGATCAGCGCGATGTTGACGGTGAACTCCTCGCTACCGGCGATGAACTCCTTGGTGCCATCCAAAGGATCGACCAGCCACCAGCGCTGCCAGCCTGCGCGGGTTGCCAGCGGGATGTCGCAGTCCTCTTCGGAGAGCACCGGAATCTGCGGCGCCAACGCCTGCAAGCCATCGGCGATAACCCGATGGGCCGCCAGGTCGGCAGCGGTCACCGGTGAATCGTCGGCCTTGTTGCTTACCGCCACGTCAGCGCGCCAGAACGGCAAGGTCGCCTCGCCGGCCAACAAGGCGAGCTGGGCTACGTCCTGCATCAGTTGCCGATCATTCATACGCTCAGCACCCCACGCTGGATCAGCAGGTCACGGGCCAGGTACAGCGCCGCCAGCGCCCGGCCTTCGCTGAACTGCGGGTGCATGGCCAGGGCCGAGAGCTCGCGCAGGTTGACCTTGTCGACGCGCATCGGCTCGGGCTCGTCGCCCTCCAGGCGCTCTTCGTACAGATCGGTGGCCAGGACCACCTGGATCTTCTGGCTCATGTAACCGGGCGACAACGACAGCTCTGTCAGGTGTTCCAGCTGACGCGCGCCGAAACCGGCCTCTTCCTTGAGCTCCCGGTCGGCGGCGGCGAGCACGTCCTCGCCCGGCTCGATCAGGCCCTTGGGCAACGACAGCTCGTATTCGTCGGTACCGCCGCAATATTCCTCGACCAGCACGGCATGCTCGGCGTCGAGCATGGCCACGATCATCACTGCGCCATAGCCATTGCCACGGCCGACCAGTCGCTCATAGGTGCGCTCCGTACCATTGGAGAAGCGCAACTGCACGGCTTCGACGCGGAACAGACGGCTGCTGGCGACGATCTCGCGACTGAGGACGGTGGGTTTCTGGCGCATGGGGCGGCTCCTTGGCGTGAACGGGTTACTATACCGTGGCTTGCCGACTGATCGAGAATTTCCCATGCCCGTTCTTCCCTGGTCCGCCATCGATACCGTCCTGCTGGACATGGACGGCACCCTGCTCGACCTGCATTACGACAACCGCTTCTGGCTGGAGCACTTGCCCCAGCGCTACGCCGAGCTGCATGGCGTGAGCCGGGCCATGGCCGAGCTCGAGCTGCGCCCGCTGTTCGAACAGCACGCTGGCACGCTCAACTGGTACTGCCTGGATTTCTGGAGCCGTGAACTGCGCCTGCCAATCCGCGAGCTCAAGCTGGAGATCGCCGACCTGATCGCCTTGAAGCCGGATGCCGATACCTTCCTCGCCGCCATTCACAAGGCCGGCAAGCGGGTGGTGATGATCACCAACGCGCACCGTGACTCGCTGTCGTTGAAGCTGGAGCGGGTTGAACTGGCGCCTTACTTCGAACGGCTGATCAGCTCGCACGACTATGGCTATCCGAAGGAGAGCCCGCAGTTCTGGGATGCGTTGCAGGCAGACATCGGCTTCGAGCCGGCACGCAGCCTGTTCATCGATGACACCCTGGCGATTCTGCGCAGTGCCCGGCAATTTGGCGTGGAGCACCTGCTGGCTGTGCGCCAGCCGGATAGTCGGGCCGAGCCGCGGGATACCCAGGAGTTCGCGGCAGTAGAGGATTATCGGGCGTTGCTGGCAGGCTTGTAACTGCGCATTCGCCCCGTAGGAGCGGCTTCAGCCGCGATCACCCGCGACGCGGGTGCCTGGCACCGCGGGCTAAAGCCGCTCCTACAAGCGCCTCCTCAGTCAGGAATACGCAGCACTTGCCCCGGATAGATCTTGTCCGGATGTTTGAGCATCGGCTTGTTCGCCTCGAAGATCTTCTGGTACTTGTTGGCATCCCCATAGACACGCTTGGAGATGGCACTCAAGGTGTCCCCCTTCTCGACCTCGATGAACCGGGCCGCCTGGGCCACCGGCCCGGTAACGGTGATCTGGTCATCCACCGAGGCCACGCCAGCGATATTGCCGGCCGCCAGGATGATCTTCTCTTTCTCTTCCTGGCTGTTTACCTCGCCCTTGAGGATGACCTTGTCACCCTCTACAGTGGCCGAGATGTTCGGGTTGCCCAAACCAACGTTCTTGACGTGGTCTTTGAGTGCAGCCTCTGCTTTGTCAGGCGTCAGCAGGTCGAGCAACTTCTCGCCGGCTTCCTTCACGAAACTGAACAGGCTCATGTGGCGCTCCTTTGATGGTGAATCCATGGAAGCAGGAGTCTAGGCCAGGATCCCCCATCCCGCCCCGCTGCGACCAATCGACGCGCTCTATCACGACATAGACGCTAGCGATTAGACGCCACCGGCACAGGGGCCTAGGCTTGTAGGGTCAAACTGCCAGCCGGTATTCGCCCCGATGAACAGCAAGCCACCGGTCTGCGCGGCGTCCACGCCCTTTGCCCTGCCCGCCGCCAGCAACACCTACGACTATGTCCAGCTTTCCGATGCCGCCCGCGACAATACCCCGCTGGCCGAGGAAGTGGCGCTGGCGATCGTCTACAACGGCCTGAACCAGGCGGTGATGCTGGTCAGCCCGACCGACCTGGAAGACTTCGCCGTCGGCTTCAGCGTGGGCAGCGGCATCGTCGCCGGTACCGAGGAAATCTACGATGTGAAGCTCTCCGGCAGCGGTTCGGCGCTGTATGCCGACCTGGAGATCTCCAGCCGCGCTTTCTGGAACCTGAAGAATCAGCGCCGTCAGCTGGCCGGCACCAGCGGCTGCGGCCTATGCGGCGTCGAGGCACTGGAGCAGGCATTGCCCGAGCTGGAGGTGCTGCCCGGGGCGCCGTTGCCGCCCGCGCACTGGCTGAAGGACCTGCGCCAGCGCATCGATGCCTTCCAGCCACTGGGCCAGCACTGCGGCGCGGTGCACGCGGCACTGTTCATGGACCGCGACGGCCAGCTGCTGCTGGGCCGCGAGGACATTGGCCGGCACAACGCCCTGGACAAGCTGATCGGCGCCCTGCTGCGCCAGCGTATCGAGACCCAAGGGGGGCTGGCCATCGTCACCAGCCGCTGCAGCCTGGAACTGATCCAGAAGGTCCTGCGCGCCGGCATCCAGACCCTGGTGAGCCTTTCCGCGCCCACCGGCCTGGCCCTGCAATGGGCGCGCAAGCACAACCTCAACCTCATTCATCTGCCCAAACACAGCGCACCGCGGGTGTTCAGCCCAGCGGCGGAGTAGCAACAGCCGTGACCTCCTACGAAAAACTGCCAGACAACGCCCCCGCCTCCACCCCTCGCTACAAGCCTTATCCCGGCCCCGCCGGCGGCTGGGGCGCGCTGCGCAGCGTGGCCAAGGCCTGGGTGGGCAGCGACAACGCCCTGAAGAACATCCGCGCCCTGCTCAAGACCAACCAGAACGGCGGCTTCGACTGCCCCGGCTGCGCCTGGGGCGACTCGCCCGAAAGCGGCATGGTCAAGTTCTGCGAGAACGGCGCCAAGGCGGTCAACTGGGAAGCCACCAAGCGGCGGGTGGACGCCGCGTTCTTCGCTCGCTACAGCGTGAGCGCGCTGCTTGGGCAGAGCGACTACTGGCTCGAGTATCAGGGCCGACTGACCGAGCCGATGGTCTATGACCCGATCACCGACCGCTACCGGCCGATCGACTGGGACGCTGCCTTCGCCCTGATCGCCCGGCACCTGAACAACCTGGCAAGCCCCGACCAGGCCGAGTTCTATACCTCTGGCCGGGCCAGCAACGAGGCGGCCTATCTCTATCAGCTGTTCGTGCGCGCCTACGGCACCAACAATTTCCCCGACTGTTCGAACATGTGCCACGAGGCCAGCGGTGTGGCACTGGGCCAGAGCGTTGGGGTGGGCAAGGGCACGGTCACCTACGACGATTTCGAGCACGCCGACACGATTTTCGTCTGGGGCCAGAACCCCGGCACCAACCACCCGCGGATGCTAGACCCGCTGCGCGACGCGGTGAAGCGCGGCGCCCAGGTGGTTTGCGTCAACCCGCTCAAGGAACGTGGCCTGGAGCGCTTCCAGCACCCGCAGAACCCGCTGGAGATGCTGACCAACAGTGACCGCCCGACCAATACGGCATTCTTGCGCCCGGCGCTGGGCGGCGACATGGCGCTGCTGCGCGGCATGGCCAAGTTCCTGCTGCAGTGGGAGCGCGAAGCCCAGGCCAACGGTGCGCCGGGGGTCTTCGACCATGCCTTCATCGCCGAACACGGCCATGGCATGGACGAATACCTGGCGGTGGTCGACGCCACCCCCTGGGAACAGATCCAGGCCCAGTCCGGGCTGACCCTGGCTGATATCGAACTGTCGGCACGCATGTACTGCAAAGGCAAGCGAGTGATCATGTGCTGGGCGATGGGCATCACCCAGCACCGCCATTCGGTGCCGACCATCCAGGAAATCGTCAACCTGATGCTGCTGCGCGGCAACCTCGGCGTACCGGGCGCAGGTCTGTGCCCGGTACGCGGCCACAGCAACGTGCAGGGTGATCGCACCATGGGCATCAACGAACGCCCGCCGATGTTCCTGCTCGATGCCATCGAAAAACGCTTCGGCTTCCCGGTACCGCGCCACAACGGTCACAACACCGTCGAAGCCATCCACGCCATGCTGGAAGGCCGGGCCAAGGTGTTTATCGGTTTGGGCGGCAACTTCGCCCAGGCCACGCCGGACACCGAACGCACTGCCCAGGCGCTGCGCAACTGCGAGCTGACCGTGCACATCAGCACCAAGCTCAACCGTAGCCACCTGATTCATGGCAAGCAGGCACTGATCCTGCCGTGCCTGGGCCGCACCGATATCGACCTGCAGGGCGAAGGCCCGCAGGCGGTGACGGTGGAGGACTCCTTCAGCATGGTCCACGCCTCCAACGGCCAGCTCAAGCCGCTGTCTCGACAGATGCGCTCGGAGCCAGCCGTGGTTGCCGGCATCGCCGCCGCCACCCTGGGCAAGCAGCCAGTGGACTGGCACTGGCTAGTGGCCGACTACGACCGCATCCGCGACCTGATCGCCGACACCATCCCGGGCTTCACCGACTTCAACGAGCGTCTGCGACTGCCCGGCGGCTTCTATCTCGGCAACAGCGCCGGCAGCCGCCAGTGGAAGACCGCCAGCGGCCGCGCCAACTTCAAGGCCAACCTCCTACCGGACAGCCTGCTCGACGAACGCGTGCGCGCCAGCGGCCAGCTCCCGGACCTGATCATGCAGTCGATGCGCTCGCACGATCAGTACAACACCACCATCTATGGCATGGACGACCGCTACCGCGGCGTGCGCGGCCAGCGCGACGTACTGTTCGCCAACGAAGCCGACATCGTCCGTCTGGGCTTCCAGCCGGGGCAGAAGGTCGACATCGTGTCACTGTGGGGCGATGAGCACGTACGCCGGGTGCATGGCTTCACCCTCCTGGCGTTCGACATCCCCGCCGGCCAGGCGGCGGCGTACTACCCTGAGGTGAACCCGCTGGTGCCGCTGGAGAGCATCGGTGACGGCAGCCACACGCCGACGTCGAAGTTCATCGCCATCAAGCTGGAGCGCGCGCGGGACGACGGGCGCATCATCTGATTCGCGCCCGGCAAAGCTGAACGCCGCCCACAAAAAAGCCCTGTTCCGCAACGGTTCAGGGCTTTGTCATAAGTACCTCAGACAAGCAAAAATCGAGAAAGTTTCATACACAATTCAATAACTTAGAGAATTGTGTACAACTCGTGCTACTCGTCGGATTCCGATTGCCAGCCGCTTCGCCGAGCCTCAAATTCCGCTTCGTCATCCCTCTGAGGCTCTCTTGATGAAGAAGTACTCCTCGATTCTGTTGTTGTCTTTCGGTCTGCTCAGCGGCGTTGCCATGGCAGGCGGCACCACCGAGGCCGGCATTGGCGGCGCGTTGGGTGGGGTACTGGGCTCCGTGGTGGGCAACTCGATCGGTGGCAGCACCGGCGGTGCCATCGGTGCCGGCCTGGGCGGCGCGGCCGGCGGTGCCCTGGGTGCCGACAAGCGCCAGCGCGGCGAAGCGGCCATCGGTGGCGCACTGGGCGCGGCCGGTGGCAACGTGGTTGGCCGCTCGGTGGGCGGTACCACCGGTAGCTACATCGGTGCGGCGGCCGGCGGTGGCGCCGGGGGCGCACTGGGTAACTACATGGGCAACAAGGCCGACGAAGACGAGCGCCATGAATCGCGCCGCTACCGTCGTGACTACGATGATCGCCGCCATTACGACCGCGGCCATCACTACGGCCACCGCAAGCACAAACGCCACTGGCGCCATGACTGATCGCCAGGCTTAAGCCTGACGCCTAAGGCCCTGCCCTCACCGGCAGGGCCTTTTCGTTTGCAGACAAGCCTGGGGATTAAGGGCCACCCCGATATGGAGGCCACTAGCCACTAGTTATCATCGCTGTTTCGACCACGTACAGGACGCAGGGAATGCGCGCGACCTTCACCGATCTCATCTGTCTGCCCCGAGCCAGGAGAGGCTGAAGGATGCCCAGCCGCCGCCCGCCACTGCTCAGCGAAGCCGGCTTTGCTTCGATACGCCAGCGCGTGATGCAGGCTACCGGCGTGCAACTGGCCGATGATCGCCGGGCCGTGGTCGCGGCACGTCTGCACAAGCGCCTGAAAGCGCTGGGCCTGGCTAGCTTCGAGCATTACCTCAGCTTGCTCGAAAGCCCACAGGGCACAAACGAGCACGAGCACCTGCTGCGCCTGCTGGTCGCCCGCGACAGCTACTTCTTTCGCGAACATCGCCATTTCGAATGCCTGGCCCGCTGGCTGGCCGAGCTCGACCACCCCGCTCGCCTGTGGAGCGCAGCCTGTGCCACCGGCGAGGAGGCCTGGAGCCTGGCCATGGTCGCCGCAGAAAAAGCCCGCCACCCAGGCTGGCAGCTGCTGGCCAGCGATTACGACCCGCAACTGCTGGAAACCGCAGGCGCCGGGATCTACGACATCGCCCAGGCCCGCTACTTCCCCGAGGGCTGGCTGACCCGGCACTGCCTGTGCGGTGTAGGCGAGATGGCCGGGCGACTACGCATCGCACCCGCCCTGCGCGAACAGGTACGCTTCGAGGCCATCAACCTGATCCGGCCTCTGCCTGCCCACCTCGGCAGCTTCGACGTCATCTTGTTGCGCAACCTGCTGTCGAGCCTGGCGCCACGCTACAAGAGCGAGATGCTCCAGCAGTTGCTAGCGCACCTGCGCCCCGGTGGCCTGCTGATCATCGGCCACAGCGAAAGCGTCCACGCGCTGGGCCTGCCACTGCGCCCGCTACTGCCGTCGGTGTTCGAACGCCTATGATAATAGGCACTGCCGCGCCAATCGGCAGACAAGGACTGATCGCGCAGTTGCGCGGCAGTGCGCTTTCGGATCGAGCAGGCCTGCCGCCCCCCTTCCCTTGCGAAACAGGCCCTAATCCATGCCTTGCCGAATCCTGCTTGCCGATCATTCGCCCCTCTTCCGCGCCGGCCTGCGTGCCTTGCTGGAGCAGAAGAAAGATTTCGTCGTGGTGGGCGACACCGGTGATGCCATGAATGCCGTGAGCCTGGCCGAAAAGCTCAAGCCGGACATCGTGGTGCTCGACATGAGCGGCGAACTGGACGGCCAACAGGCCCTGCAGGAACTGTTCATCCGCGCTCCCGCCAGCCGGGTGCTGATGTTCTCGCCACGCTCGGAGCTTGAGCATGTAATGAGCTGCCTGCAGCTCGGCGCCCATGGTTTCCTGCTCAAGAACGCCACGGTGACCGAGCTGGAGCAGGCCCTGCAGACCCTGCGCGGCGGTGGCCAGTACCTGTCTTCGGCGGTGCTGCCGATGGTCATCGGCCAGGCCCTCAAGCACAGCCGCAAGCGCGTTGCCAACCAGGTCCAGCCGCCGCCCCTGACCACCCGCCAGCTGGAGATCCTGCGCCTGATCGCCCGGGGCGAGACCACTCGCTCCATCGCCGACGGCCTGGGGTTGAGCATCAAGACCGTAGAGGCGCACCGCTCGCAGATCATGCACCGCCTGCAGATCCACGACGTGCCCGGCCTGGTGCTGTTCGCCGTGCGCGAAGGGATCATTCGCCTCAACGATTGAGTGACAGCCCGGCGAGGATCAGCTGCAGCGTTTCCGGCAGTGCCGCCGGGCGGCCCGACGCACGCTCGATGAACACCTGCACCACGCTGCCCGCCGCACAGGCTTCGGTCTCGCCCGGGCGGAACAGCGCCAGGCGGAACTCAACGGTGCTACCCGCCAGACGGGTCACCCCCAGGCCCACCTCAAGCACGTCGGGAAAGCCAGGCAAGGCGAAGAAGTCTGCCGCAGAACTCACGACGAAACCGACCAGCTCACCGTCGCGCAGGTCCAGCTCGGCCTGTTCGACCAGGAAAGCCTGGATCGCGGTTTCGAAGAAGGCATGCACGGTGGAGCCGGCAAGATGGCCGTTGTGGTCGTTGTCCTGGGGACGGGTGAGGATGGGATGGAAATGGGAGAAGGCGGAGCGTTGCGGAGACTCGGTCATGGGGCCATCTGCATTCTGGTGGGTACCCTGCAAGTGAAACAGATTCTGCCAGTACTGTATCGCCCCCATCGCAGACCCAACCCGTTCCTACATCGAATAACGAAAAAGCCGCCCCGAGGGGCGGCTTCCTTATCCGAACCGGCAGCAGCTTACAGCTGCGGACCAGCGGCCTTGATGGCGTCGGAAACGTCGAACTTCTTGAAGTTCTCGGTGAACAGTGTGGCCAGGCCCTTGGCAGCTTCGTCGTAGGCAGCCTTGTCAGCCCAGGTGTTGCGCGGGTTGAGCAGCTCGGTCTCGACGCCCGGAACGACCTTCGGCACGTCCAGGTTGATGATGTCCAGGTGCTCGGTCTCTGCACCGACCAGCGCGCCGCTCTGGATGGCAGCGATCACGCCACGGGTGGTGGGGATGCTGAAACGCTTGCCAACGCCGTAGCCACCACCGGTCCAGCCAGTGTTGACCAGGTAGACCTTGGAGCCGAACGCCTTGATGCGCTTGATCAGCAGCTCGGCGTAGACACCGGCTGGGCGCGGGAAGAACGGTGCGCCGAAGCAGGTGGAGAAGGTCGACTTGATGCCGCTGCCCGAACCCATTTCGGTGGAACCGACCAGTGCGGTGTAGCCGGACAGGAAGTGGTAGGCCGCCTGCTCGTTGTTCAGGATCGACACTGGCGGCAGCACGCCGGTCAGGTCGCAGGTCAGGAAGATGACCGCATTCGGCTCGCCGCCCAGGTTCTTCTCGGAGACCTTGGCTACGTGGGTCAGCGGGTAGGCTGCACGGCTGTTCTGGGTCAGGCTCACGTCGGCGTAGTCGGCGTGCTTGGCATCGTCGATGACGACGTTTTCCAGCACCGCGCCGTGCTTGATGGCTTTCCAGATGACCGGCTCGTTCTTCTCGGACAGGTCGATGCACTTGGCATAGCAACCGCCTTCGATGTTGAAGACCACGCCTTCGCCCCAACCGTGCTCGTCGTCACCGATCAGGTAACGGCTTTCGTCGGCCGACAGGGTGGTCTTGCCGGTGCCGGACAGGCCGAAGAACAGGGTGACGTCACCCGCTTCGCCGATGTTGGCGGCGCAGTGCATCGGCAGCACGTCGGCGGCCGGCAGCAGGAAGTTCTGCACAGAGAACATGGCTTTCTTCATTTCACCGGCGTAACGCATGCCGGCGATCAGCACTTTCTTCTGGGCGAAGTTGATGATCACGCAGCCGTCGGAGTTGGTGCCGTCACGCTCTGGCACGCACTCGAAGTTGGCGACGTTGAGAACCTGCCACTCATCGCGGCCAGCCGGGTTGTACTGGGCCGGGTTGATGAACAGGCAACGGCCGAACAGGTTCTGCCAGGCAGTCTGGGTGGTCATCTTGACCGGCAGGTAGTGATCGGCGGCAGCGCCTACGTGAACGTAGGAAACGAAGTGATCCTGGGCGTTGTTGAACGCCTCGACGCGGTCCCACAGGGCATCGAACTTGTCGGCCGGGAACTTGCGGTTGATCGGGCCCCAGCCAATCTGGTCCTGGGTGGAAGGTTCTTCGACGATGAAACGGTCAGCCGGCGAACGGCCGGTGCGATGACCGGTTTCCACCACCAGCGCGCCGGTATCGGCCAGCACGCCTTCACCGCGGGACAGCGCTTCTTTTACCAGCTCATCGACGCTCAGGTCGGTGTACACGGTGTTGTTGGCTTGCGTCATGAGATACCCCATCCGGCCCGAGGCCGAGTGCTCCAAACGTTTTGTAGTTGTCTCGAAAAAACTACTACAGCGAAAAAAGTGGCCGGATTATGCCAGAAAAGCCCAAAAAAAGTAGGCCCCTCCTGTCAGAACTGCGCTTTTGCGCAATTCGACAGGAGTATTTCCTGTAGTGAACCGTTTCAGTGCTGAGTTTCTGATGGCGCCTCGGTGCCACCGCCAGCAAACAATTGCGCAACATCGCTCGCGTCGAACACATAACGCTCGTTGCAGAACTGGCAATCGATCTCGACCTGGCCGCCACATTCGGCCACCAGCGCATTGGCATCCTGCTCGCCGAGGCTGACCAGGGCGTTGCCGGAGCGCTCGCGCGAGCAGCTGCAGCGGAAGCGTAGCGGCTGGATATCGAACAGGCGAACCGCGTCCTCGTGGTACAGGCGATGCAGCACGGTTTCGTTGTCCAGGCCGAGCAGTTCCTCGATCTTCACGGTGTTGGCCAGGGCCTTGACGTGGGCCCAGCTTTCCTCGCGCTCCTCGCTGTCCTTGTGGATCTCGGCCGGCAGCTGCTGCACCAGCAGGCCACGGGCGCGGGCGCCATCTGCGGCCAGGGAGATGCAGGTGTTCACCTGCTGCGACATGACGAAGTAGTTGGTGAAACACTCCGACAGGTCCTTGCCGTCCAGCTCGACGGTGCCCTGGTAACGCTGGCCGTTGACCGGAATGATGGTCAGCACCAGGTGACCACCCGGCATCAGATCGGCAAGGCTGGCATCCGCCTTGATCTGCTCGGCCTCGTAGCGCGCCAGGCCACGGATGTCGTGCTCGCTGGTGTACTCGATGGCTAGCAGCGGAACCGGGCCCTGGGACTGCGCCTGGAGCACCAGCAACCCGTCGAACTTCAGGGTGCCGACCAGCAGCGCGGCGGCGGCCATCAGTTCACCGAGCAGATGCTTTACCGGCTGCGGGTAGTCGTGCTTGGCCAGCACCTCGGCGTAGCTGCTTTCGAGCACGACCATCTCGCCGCGCACATCGCGGTCGTCGAACAGGAAGCGTTGGGTGAAATCGGTATCTGGCAAGTCGCTCATGGTTGTCTGGCTTTCTGAAAATGGTTACAAAATAATTACAGGAGACTGAAAGGTCTGTCGCAGAGCGCTCACAAGGCGCTCATTTCCTGCTGGATATCGAGGTATTTTATGGACAATCGACCACTGTTCCAAGCAAGGTGGTCCTGGGGCCCTTTGGCAGCCTGCACCCTGCTGCCCATCGCACTACTGTGTTTCTGGTTGTGGCCCGTTGGCCAGATCCTTTGCCTGACATTCGACGAGTGGCTGTTCCACAGCCTGAATGCGCCGCTGGCCGACAACACCCCCTGGCGCTACATCTGGACCGTCGGCAGCCTGCGCCCGTTCGACATCGTCGTCGGCCTGATCCTTCTGGCAGTGCTTATCCGTGGTGACTGGGTGTTCAAGGCAGTCCAGGTCCGCCAGGCCTTTTTCGGTTTTCTGATCACGCTACTCCTCTTAGTGGTGATTCGCGCGCTGTTTTCCAAGTGGGTCGATGCAGCGGGGTGGCAACACAAGAGCCCGTCGATGATGTTCGACGATGTGGTGCACCTCAGTGACTACTACCCGAACCTGGAGGCGGCCTGGGAGCTCAAGGACCGCTCGAGCAAGAGTTTCCCCGGCGATCACGCCTCGGTGCTGCTGGTCTGGGCACTGTTCATGAGCCTGTTCAGTCGTCGCCCGTTGCAGTACCTGCTCGTGTGGGGGCTGGCCCTGCTGTTCATGCTGCCGCGCCTGGTGGCCGGCGCCCACTGGGGCCAGGATGACTACATCGGTGGTTTGTTGATGGCGGTGCTGGCGTTGGGCTGGAGCTGCTACACGCCGCTGGCGGCCAAAGGCAGCGCAGCGTTGCTGCGCTGGACGACACCGCTGTTCGACCTGCTGGGCAAGTTGCCGTTGATCGGGTGGATGAGCGTGATTCGCGCCACCTGATCGTTCACGGGGGCCGCTACGCGGCCCTCGTCACTCGAAACTGCCGTGCAACTGGTGAATCTGCCGGCGCTGCTTCTTGGTCGGCCGCCCGTCGGTCGTCACGCCCATTGCCCCTGCCTTGCGCATTTCAGCGGCCTGCTCGCGGCGCTTCACACTCTCGGCGGTTTCCTCGTACAGCGTCTGTGCTTCGGGCGCGCCACGGCGCACCACCGACAACGCCCTGACCACCACGGTGCGCTCGTCGAAACCGGTGCGCAGCACGAACTCATCGCCCACCCGTGGCTCCTTGCCGGGTTTGCAGCGCTCGCCCCGGCAGTGCACCTTGCCACTTTCAATGGCCGCCTTGGCCAATGCGCGGGTCTTGTAGAAGCGCGCTGCCCATAGCCACTTGTCCAGGCGTACCTTGTCGTCGTCTTCAGGCTTTTGTGCCATGGTTTTTCCTCGAATTCTGTCTTTCACGGAACTGTACTACCGTGACTGACAGATGCAAAAAGTCCGTGCCGTCATTACAGTTCACCTCCTTATCCGCAGGGCACGCTTAGTGAAGACATTTGACCACCTGACTGTGATCGGCCTGCGTGAATGGGTCGCCCTGCCCGGCCTCGGCGTCGCCGGCCTGCGCGCCAAGATCGACACCGGGGCCAGCACCTCCAGCCTGCATGCCACGGAGGTCGAGCCGTTCGAGCGCGATGGCCAGCAATGGGTAAGATTCACCGCCCACCTGGGCTCGGTGGTGCAACTGCGCCACCGGCGCTGCGAAGCGCCCATGGTCACCATGAAGACGATCAAGAGCTCCAACGGCCATGCCCAGACCCGCTACGTGATCCGCACGCCCCTGGCGCTCGGTGACCGGGTCTGGGAGGTCGAATTCACCCTGGCCTGCCGCAAGAGCATGCGCTATCGGCTGCTGCTCGGCTCGAAGGCGCTCATCCACGGCCAACTGGTGGTCAACCCCGGCCTCAAGTACGTTCAGGACAAACCGGCCTTCGCGGCCACCCTTTCCCCTGTCACAGGTGCTGCATGAAGATCGCTGTGCTGTCGCGCAATCCGCGTCTGTATTCCACCCGCCGCCTGGTCGAGGCCGGTACCCAGCGGGGCCACGAAGTGGTGGTGATCGACACGCTCCGGGCCTATATGAACATTGCCAGCCACAAGCCGCAGATCCACTACCGCGGCAAACCCCTGGAAGGCTTCGACGCGGTCATTCCGCGCATCGGCGCATCGGTCACCTTCTATGGCTGCGCGGTGCTGCGCCAATTCGAGATGATGGGCGTCTACCCGCTCAACGAATCGGTGGCCATCGCCCGCTCGCGGGACAAGCTGCGCTCGCTGCAATTGCTGTCGCGGCGCGGTATTGGCTTGCCGGTTACCGGCTTCGCCCACTCGCCGGACGACATCCCCGACCTGATCCAGATGGTCAACGGCGCACCGCTGGTAATCAAGGTGCTCGAAGGCACACAGGGCATCGGGGTGGTGCTGTGCGAGACCACCAAGGCCGCCGAGTCGGTGATCGAGGCGTTCATGGGCCTGAAGCAGAACATCATGGTCCAGGAGTACATCAAGGAGGCCGGCGGCGCCGATATCCGCTGCTTCGTGGTCGGCGACAAGGTGATCGCCTCGATGAAGCGCCAGGCCAAGCCGGGCGAGTTCCGCTCCAACCTGCATCGCGGGGGCGTGGCCAGCCTGATCAAGATCACCCCTGAAGAACGCATGACCGCGATTCGCGCAGCCAAGGTGATGGGGCTGAGCGTGGCGGGTGTGGATATCCTGCGTTCGAATCATGGGCCGCTGGTGATGGAAGTGAACTCGTCGCCGGGCCTGGAGGGGATCGAGGTGACTACCGGCAAGGACGTGGCCGGGATGATCATCGAGCACCTGGAAAAGAACAGCGGGCCGAATCAGACGCGGACCAAGGGCAAGGGTTGATATTCCGGGGCCGCTTTGCGGCCCCGGCAATCACACGGCGTTACGCGGCAGCAACAACCCCAACGGTAATCGCACCCGCGCCTCGATCCCGCCACCGGAGCGGTTGCGCAATTCGACATTGCCACCATGCTGCGCGGCGATGCGCTTGACGATGGCCAGCCCCAGCCCGGTACCCTTGCCGCCCCGCGCACGGTCGCCACGGATGAACGGGTTGAAGATGGTCTCCAGCTCCGACTCGTCGATGCCCGTCCCCCGATCCAGCACGCTGAGCACCACATAAGGCGCGCTCTGGTCACCCGACACATAGGCCGCTACCTCGACCCCCTTGCCGGCGTGATGCAGGGCGTTGCCGATCAGGTTGCCCAGCATGCGCTTGAGCGAGACACGGCGCAGCGGGAACGGTGGAATCGGCTCCAGGCACAGGCGCACCTGCTCCTTGTGCTGGTTGTAGGGGGCCACCACCTCGTAGATCAGGTCGTTCAGGTCGACCTCCTCCACCGGTTCGTCGCGCCCGTCGCGAATGAAGGCCAGGAACTGGTCGAGGATCGCGTCCATGTCCTCGATATCGCGGACCATGTCCTCGCTGAGGTCGCTTTCGTTGCCCATCAGCGACAGCGACAGCCGCAGCCGGGTCAGCGGCGTGCGCAAGTCGTGGGAAACGCCCGCCAGCATCAGCTCGCGTTCGCGTCCAGCCTGCTCGACATCTTCGGCCATCTGGTTGAACGCCCGATACACTTCGGTCATTTCGCTGGGTGTATCACTGATCGGCAAGCGCACGCTGCGCCCCTGGCCCAGCTGGCGGGCGGCGAACACCAGGCGCTTGAGCGGCTGGTTGAGCTGGCGCACGAAGATCCAGGCCGAAGCCGTGGACAGCAAGCCGATGGCCAGGAACCAGCCAAGCACGTTCCAGATCTTCTGCCCGCGCAGCGGATGCGGATACAGCGGCACCTTGAGCCAGCCCGGGCCCAGGCTCGGGGCGTTCACCCACAGTGCGGGCGGCGCATGGATACGCAACCGCACTTCGGTGTCCTCGCCCAGCTCGGCCTGCATCTGGCGCTGGTAGATCTCGCTGTAGGGCCAGTGCTGCTCGCCCTCCGGCACGCCGGCGCCGGTCACGCGGATCAGGCCGGCGGCCTCGGCAATCTGGTCGCGGTTCTCTTCATCCGCTGCCCAATAGGCACGCAGCGTCAGGGCCACGCCGTGGCTGTACTGGCGGTCGACCAGCACGTCCTCGTTCATCAGCAGGTACACCAGCGTCAGCGCCTTGGAGAACAGCACGACGATCAGCACCAGCCAGAGGGTGCGGGCGAAGAAGCTTTGCGGGAACCAGAGAGGCGTTTTCATCGATCGACTACTGTGCTGAAAAGGCCGGTCGCCGTAGACGAAAACAGGGCGACCCGCATGGGTCGCCCTGCTGCACCCTGACGAGCCGGCAGGCTCATTTGCCGGCGTTTCCGTCCGGCACGAAGACGTAGCCCACACCCCATACGGTCTGGATGTAACGCGGCTTGGAAGGATCGGGCTCGATCATCCGGCGCAGGCGCGAGATCTGCACGTCGATGGAACGCTCAAGAGCATCCCACTCACGGCCACGGGCCAGGTTCATCAGCTTGTCGCGGGTCAGCGGCTCGCGAGCGTGCATCACCAGGGCCTTGAGCACGGCGAACTCGCCGGTGGTGAGCATGTGCGTTTCTTCACCGCGCTTGAGCTCGCGGGTGGCCAGCGACAATTCGTAGTCGCCAAAGGTGACGGTCTCTTCCTCGCTCCCCGGCGCGCCTGGCACAGCCGGGGCCTGGCGGCGCAGTACGGCCTTGACCCGGGCCACCAGCTCATCCGGGTTGAACGGCTTGGCCAGGTAGTCGTCGGCGCCAAGTTCCAGACCCTTGATACGGCTGAGCTCATCGCCCTTGGCGGTGAGCATGATGATCGGGATCTGGTTGTTCGAGGCGCGCAGGCGTTTGCAGGCGGACAGGCCGTCCTCGCCAGGCAGCATCAGGTCGAGCACCACCAGGTTGAACACTTCACGGGCCAGCAGGCGATCCATCTGTTCGACGTTGGGCACGGTGCGGACACGGAAGCCCTTGCTGGTGAAGAAGCGGTCCAGCAGGCTGCTCAGGCCCGGATCGTCGTCGACGATGAGAATCTTGTCGCCTTCTACGGCGTTTGCGGTGCTGGTCATGAATTACTCCTCTGATATCGCCGCGCATTATGGCGTAGCCATTGCCGCGCGTGCCGTGTGCATTGTTAGCAGATTTTTCCCGCCGCGCCACTGCCGCCCCATCGACGACTGGCGCCGCGCCATCACCGCAAGCCCGGCCCGATGGGTATAATGCGCGGCTTTCACCCAGTGTCGCCGGGGCTGAACGCCCACCCGCGGCCTTGCATTCACTATTTGTCAGGTGGTTTTCATGGACAGCATCAACAGCCGTATCGCCGAGGAACTGGGCGTGCGCCCACAACAGGTCGAAGCGGCCGTGGGCCTGTTGGACGAAGGATCGACCGTGCCCTTCATCGCCCGTTACCGCAAGGAAGTGACCGGCAGCCTGGACGACACCCAATTGCGCCACCTGGAAGAGCGCCTGCGCTACCTGCGCGAGCTCGACGAGCGCCGCGCCAGCATCCTGGCCAGCATCGAGGAGCAGGGCAAGCTGACTCCGGAGCTGGCCCGCGAGATCAAGCTCGCCGACACCAAGACCCGCCTCGAAGACCTCTACCTGCCGTACAAGCAGAAGCGCCGCACCAAGGGCCAGATCGCCCTGGAGGCCGGCCTGGGCGAGCTGGCCGACGGGCTGTTCAACGACCCGCAACTGAACCCGGAAGCCGAAGCCGCGCGCTTCGTCGACGCGGACAAGGGCGTGGCCGACGTCAAGGCCGCCCTGGAAGGCGCCAAGTACATCCTCATGGAGCGTTTCGCCGAAGACGCCGGCCTGCTGGACAAGCTGCGCAACTTCCTCAAGCAGGAAGCGGTACTCACCGCCCGCGTAGTCGCCGGCAAGGAAGACGAGGGCGCCAAGTTCCGCGACTACTTCGCCCATGACGAACTGCTGCGCAGCGCGCCGTCGCACCGCGCCCTGGCGATCTTCCGCGGGCGCAACGAAGGTGTGCTGAGCGCCTCGCTGAAGGTCGGCGAAGAGCTCCCGGGCACCCTGCACCCATGCGAGGTGATGATCGGCAATCATGTCGGCATCGAAAACCGCAACCGCCCCGCCGACAAGTGGCTGGGCGAGGTGGTGCGCTGGACCTGGAAGGTCAAGCTCTACACCCACCTGGAAACCGACCTGTTCGGCGAGCTGCGCGACAACGCCGAAGGCGAGGCGATCAACGTCTTCGCCCACAACCTGCACGACCTGCTGCTGGCCGCCCCGGCCGGCCCGCGCGCCACACTGGGCTTCGACCCGGGCCTGCGCACCGGCTGCAAGATTGCCGTGGTCGACGCCACCGGCAAGCTACTGGACTACACCACGGTCTACCCGCACGCGCCGAAGAATGACTGGGACCGCACCATTTCCATCATGGCCGCACTGTGCGCCAAGCACTCGGTGGAGCTGATCGCCATCGGCAACGGCACTGCCAGCCGCGAGAGCGACAAGCTGGTGGCGGAGCTGGTGAAGAAGTACCCGGCTCTGAAGATCACCAAGATCATGGTTTCCGAGGCTGGCGCTTCGGTGTACTCGGCCTCTGAACTGGCCGCCCGCGAGTTCCCGGACCTGGACGTGTCGATCCGCGGCGCGGTGTCCATCGCCCGCCGTCTGCAGGACCCGCTGGCCGAACTGGTGAAGATCGACCCGAAATCCATCGGTGTCGGCCAGTACCAGCACGACGTGTCGCAGGTGAAACTGGCCCGTGGCCTGGACGCCGTGGTCGAGGACTGCGTGAACGCCGTGGGCGTGGACGTCAACACCGCCTCGGTGGCGCTGCTGACGCGCATTTCCGGCCTCAATGCCACCCTGGCGCAGAACATCGTCGCCCACCGCGACGCCAACGGCCCGTTCGCCACCCGCGCCGCGCTGAAAAAGGTCAGCCGCCTGGGCGAGAAAACCTTCGAGCAGGCCGCCGGCTTCCTGCGTGTGATGAACGGCGACAACCCGCTGGACGCCTCGGCGGTGCACCCGGAAGCCTACCCACTGGTGCAGCGCATCGCCGCCGACACCGACCGCGACATCCGCTCGCTGATCGGCGACAGCAGCTTCCTCAAGCGCCTGGATCCGAAGAAATTCACCGACGAGTCCTTCGGCCTGCCGACCGTCACCGACATCCTCCAGGAACTCGACAAGCCAGGTCGCGACCCGCGTCCGGAGTTCAAGACTGCCACCTTCCAGGACGGCGTCGAGGACCTGAAGGACCTGGAACCCGGCATGATCCTCGAAGGCGTGGTGACCAACGTCACCAACTTCGGTGCTTTCGTCGACATCGGCGTGCACCAGGATGGCCTGGTACACATCTCGGCGCTGTCGGAGAAGTTCGTCAAGGATCCGCGTGAAGCGGTCAAGGCTGGCGACGTGGTCAAGGTCAAGGTCATGGAAGTGGACATCCCGCGCAAGCGCGTCGGCCTGTCCATGCGCATGAGCGACACCCCGGGCGAGAAGGTCGAGGGCAACCGTGGCGGCAACCGCGGCAATGGCGGCAACCGCCAGCAGCAGGCGCCTCGCCAGCGCGAGACCGCCACCGCCGCGCCGGCCAACAACGCCATGGCGGCGCTGTTCGCCAACGCCAAGCAACTGAAGAAGAAGTGATGGAAGTACCGAAGGAGTACGTCGAAAGCGCCTTCAGCCAGCTCCTCGGCTGCCGCCTGCAACGCCTGGAGACGGGTGTTGCAGAGGTGGCCCTGGCACTTGAGCCGCACCTGCGCAACCGTGGCCAGAAGCTGCACGGCGGGGCGATCTTCAGCCTGGTCGACATCGCCATGGGCCTGGCCTGCTCGGCCAGCCATGGCTTCGACCAGCAGAGCGTGACCATCGAATGCAAGATCAACTACATGCGCGCCGTCAGCGAGGGCGAGGTCGTGTGTACCGCCCGGGTGCTGCATGCGGGACGGCGCACCCTCGTGGTCGACGCCGACGTGCTCCAGGACGACAAGCTGGTGGCCAAGGCGCAGGGAACCTTCGCGGTTCTCTAGCTGATGTAGCTAAATCTGCGGTATTTTCGAGCTACTCGGG